>CBJNAT010000020.1:0-12485 GCA_966434585.1 uncultured Gammaproteobacteria bacterium
GCAGCGGCCGCAATGTATTTCTTGCTATTCGTGAACATGACACCTCTCCTGCCAGCACCCTCGAGGTCCGTGACGGTGTCGCGAACACGCAGCGGCTGCATGAAGAGGAGGTGAAGCAACGCTGAAGAGTTGCTGAAGGGAGCCGCGGGTCTCAGTCGGCGTAGCGGAAAGTAAGGGAGTGCGCCCCATTCAGGCTCATCGCGAACGCTTCAACCGATCGGGGATGTCGCCGTTGGCACGCATCTGCTGTAGCCGCGCGTATTCCGCGGTTGCGTGTGTCCCGAGTTTGTCCAGAGCACGTTTGAATCGCTCATGCGCAAGCAGCGATTCATAGGCCGGGTCCATGTTGAGGTGCCACCACGCATGGGCTCTCAGATCCATCAGCCGTTCCATTTGCGTGAGTGCTGCGTCCGTTTGTCCCAACATAGCCAGCGCAGCTGGCCAGGTATGGGAGTACCACAACGCGCCACGACCCAGGTCATGCACTTCGTAATCGATCTGCGCGATCAACGACGCCAGCAACGCGCGCCCGCGCCGTTGATCGCCACTTTGGAGCAGCATGTCCGCCAGACCGACTTCCGCGGCTCTCAAACCGAGCTGCTGGGATAGCAGGGGATTGCCCTCCGCATCCCAAGTCACACCCGACCACATCTCCAATGCTTCAATGGCTTGCTCGTAATTACCGGTGGCACGGGCTTCTTTGCGAATTGCGAGCGACACTAGTTCTTGCTCCAGCTCAGTGGACGCATGGTCCCGCAGCGCCCGATACGCAGCCTCCGCCGCCAATTTCCATTCGTGTCGATATACATGCAGAGGTAGGTATCGCAGCGAATCGGCGTTCGGACCGAGTACCGATGCCGCGGCTGCCACATCGCCGACATCCAAGTACGCGCGCACGAGCAGTCGACTCGTCCACTCCGAGCGCGGATCCAGCGCCAATGCTTGCTCGCCGTAGTTGATGCCGTCCGCAAACCTGCCGAAGCAGGCCCATTGCAGCTCGGCGAGCAGACTGAGCGCAGGCTGAAACAGCGGATTCTTCGTGAGCGCCGATTTGAGTAGGGGATCCGCTCCCTGGCAATCGCCGCGGCCATAGAACAACAGTTTCGCTTGTGTGACGTCGTAACGAGGCTCCAGCGGATCCAGCCCGCGGGCCCGATCGAGCATCTGCTCTGCTTCTCGCATGCGAGTGGGGTCCTGGAACAGAACCGCTGCCAGACCCTCATAGGCACGGGCATTGTTGGGCTGCAACTCGACTCCACGACGATAGTCGGCTTCCGCTGCCGCGAGATCGCTGAATGCATTCAGATAGCCTCGCTGCACGAATGCTTCGGCATTCGTTCCATCCAGATCGAGCGCCTTGTCGAGCAGCGAGTAGCCGCGTTCAAGCGCCTTCTCGAATTGCGCCTGACGGTCCCCAGTGATCTCGTATTCGGCCAACAAGACTTGCGTGCCGGCAAGCAACACGTAGGCCGACGCAAAGCGCGGATCACGACCGATGGCTCGCTCCAAGTGGGCTGCTGCGGAGCGCAGATCGTCCATCCTCAAGGTGGTGAGCAGCGCACGTGCCTGCATGAAGGCGAGGTACGCTTCGAAATCATTCGTTCCCTGCCCGGTGAGCTGCTCGGTGAGCCGCGGATCCAGCGTCACTTCCAGCGCCTTGGCGACTTGCAGCGCGATCTCGTCCTGCACGGCAAAGACATCGCCGCGGGTTCGATCGAACTGCATTGACCAAACGTGTGCACTGGTTCTGGCATCGATGAGCTGCGCAGTGACACGCAATCTCTGCGCATCGCTCTGCACGCTTCCTTCGAGGAGATACCGCACATTCAGCTGGCGGCCGATCGCGCGCGGATCTTTCGCCCCGTCTCGAAACGCGAAGGAAGACGTGCGTGCAATCACGGTGATCTGCCGTAGGCTCGCCAGTCGGTGCAACAGCGTTTCCGCTATCCCGAGCGCCATCACGTCGTTTTCTCCCGACCCGCTCAAGTTTGCGAAAGGGAGCACGGCAATGGAGCGCTCTGGGGCCGCTGTCGTTGCCCCTGAGGGTGCAATAGCTGGCGCATCCGTCGCACTCTCACGCCGCAGCTCAACCATGATCGCGATGGTGAAAAACACCAGTGCAGCGACTGCCGCGAGTGCCGCAAACCGCATGCGGCGAGACTTCGAGCCTGGAGGCGCCGCCGCAACCGCTGTCGTAGTCTCCTGATCATCGCCATCGACAGCGACCTGCGCGATCAGTCGATAGCCCCGACCGCGAACGCCAGCGATGTAGCGGGGCTGCTTTGCATCATCATCCAAGGCGTCTCGCAGCAGTTTGACGCGTTGGCTCACCGTTTCGGGGCTGACGACGAGCGTCGGCCATACCCGCTCCATCAGGGTATCGATGGCAACGACGTTCGGCGCCGCTTCGATGAGCGCAATGAGTAGATCGAAAGAAAGCTTCGGCACGGGCAGCTCGATGCCGTCGCGTGACACCCGAGCCTGCCCGACGTCGACCAGCAGGTCACCGATTCGATATCGCGAGCGCGCTGGCTGCCCAGGGGTGGTAGTCGGCTGCTGCATGTGCCTATCTGCCGAGTGCACTCCTCAGCGGGTTGACGGGGTTATACTCAGCCATCGCGCTCGGGGGGACCATGAGACACACCTTCGTTACAGCCATAACTATCATGGGCGTTGCGTTTGGGCTCGATGTCTCGCATGCCTGCGGCGACAAGCTGGCGGCGCTCGGCGGCGGTGTCAGCTTCAAACGCGTCATGGCTGCGCCTCACCGCGGCGACATCCTGCTGTACCTCAGCACAGGGTCGCAACTCGAAACAGCCGACGTCGAGCTCGGTTTGCGCAAAGCGTTAGAGCAGGCAGGTCACCGAGTTCGCGCGGTGCGGGATGAAACAGCGCTTGCAGCGGCGCTTGCCTCGGCCAAGCCGGACTTGTTGCTCATGGACTGGAGCGCCGTTAGTCACTATCGGGGCAACGACGCGTCGGCACCGGGCGGAATTGCGGTATTGGGGGTGCGCTATCGCGATGCGCCGGAAGGGGCCAGCACAGCCGCAGACAGCAGCGGCTGCACTGTGGATGCCGGCAAGCGCAAGGGACGACAGCTGCTGAATACCGTCTCCGAGCTTCTGGAGCAGAAAGGCAAGGGACGTCAGTGCCACACATCCGCCTAGCCCGCTGCCATAGCGTTACTAATAAGACAACCATCCGCGCAGCCGTTGCTATGCTGCTCTTACTGTCACCCTGGTTCGCGGGGGCACAGGCGTGGCTACCGGAGCAGGGCACTTTCAGCTGGTCCGTCGTTTACAACTCGGTGCTGAACAAAAAGCACTATTTGCCGGATGGCGATGAGGTCGACGTCGGCCATACGCAAACTCATAGCATCGGCTTGATCGCCTCATACGCTCTGACCGATCGCTGGACCGTGGCTGGCGGTATCCCGTACGTCCGGTCGAAGTATGACGGTGCGCGCCCCCACCCCACGCATGTCGACGATGGCGACTATCACAAAAGCTTCACCGACTTCCGGCTCGAGCTGCACTTCCAGGCACTGGAAGAGCCCGTCGCCTTGGCGCCCTACGTCGCCGTGATCCTGCCGAGTCACGATTACGAAACACTGGGCCATGCAGCGCCCGGGCGCGGGTTGAACGAGCAGTGGCTGGGTTTTTTCGTGGGCAAGAGCCTGGATCCGTGGCTTGCCCGTACCTACGTGCAAGCGCGTTACAACTACGCGTTCGTCGAGAAGGTCGCCGGAATCTCACACGACCGCAGCAACGCCGATCTCGAGCTCGGCTACTTCCCCACGGAGCGGTGGAGCTTGCGGGCGGTCGTGCTTTGGCAGGATACCCACGGCGGCATCGATGTCCCGGTCCCGCCGAGCCATCCGCTGTTCGACCACCATGATCAGATTGCAGAAGAAAGCTTTCTAAATGTTGGGGCGGGTTTAGCTTGCAGTCTGACCGACCGCATCGACATCCACGCGCTGTACCTGACCAGCGTCAGCGGCAAGAACGGCCATAAGCTCGATACGGGCCTCACTGTCGGACTCTCCTATCGGTTGGCCCCAAACTGAGCAACATGAAACGAGGGATCGGACTTCCTGTCGCGACCCTCGTGCGACGAGTAAGAAGTGTGATTCTTACTCGTCGCTCGCCACCTCCGGCGGCGGGGTACATCCCTGTACCCGGGGTGGCACTCGATGAAGAGTTTCATGCCTTCGGGGTCGCGCGCAGCGCGATGGAAAACTAGCCTGCAAGCAACTTCACGAACTCTTTGGCTGACTTTCACGCGCGATCACGGGCCTATCCCTACGGTGATTCCCGCTGCACCACGGCAGCAATCATCACCTCGGGAGAACAACCATGTCCGCTCAGCTACACAAGGGGTTTGCAGCGAGCCTCGGCGCGCTGTGCTGTGCCATCGCAGCACTCGGATCGACGGCTCGCGCCGATGTCGTCTCGGATTGGAACGCCACCGCCACCACGGTCTTGCTGGCCAACCCCAGCGCGCATGCGGGTTTGCATACGGCCATGGTGCACGTCGCGATCTACGATGCGGTCAATGCCATCGAGCGTCGCTACAAGGTCTACGCCGCCACGCCGACCGCAGACACTCGAGGAGCCTCCAAGGAAGCCGCCGCTGCTGCAGCAGCCTACTCTCTACTCAGTGCGCTCTTCCCCGCACAGCAGTCGCAGCTCGATAGCGCCTATGCAGCCTCGCTCGCCGCTGTACCGGACGGCCCCGCGGAAACCAAAGGCATCGAGGTGGGTCAGCAGGTGGCCGCCGCCATCATCGCATTGCGCGCCAACGACGGCCGCACCAACGTAGTGCCCTATACGTTCGGCAGCGGCCCCGGCGTTTATCAAGCGACACCGCCGGCCTTCGGTAGCCCGATCGTCCCGTACCTGGCGCACGTCACGCCGTTCGCGCTGCACTCACCCTGGCAGTTTCGCGCCTACGGTCCGCCTGATCTCTCGAGCGCTCAATACGCGTCGGACTACAAAACGGTGAAGACCTTAGGCGCAGCCGACAGCACGAAGCGAACCGATCGACAGACCGAAATCGGCCGTTTCCATACTGAAAACCCGACCACCTTCTGGGCGCGAAACTTGCGTGCGGTTGCCGCAGCACACCCGCTGGATGTGACCGACAGCGCGCGACTATTCGCAATGCTCTTCGTGAGCTCGGCGGATGCGATCATCGGGTGCTGGGATTCCAAGTATCACTTCAATTTCTGGCGGCCGGTCACAGCGATTGGAATGGGCGACAGCGACACCAACCCGGCCACCGTAGGCGATCCGGCATGGCTGCCGCTCGCCAACACGCCCCCGCACCCGGAATACCCGGCCGCACACGGCTGCTTTTCGGGAGCCGTTGCCGAGGTTCTCAATAGTGTCTTCGGGAAGAACGTGACCATGACTTTCACCAGCACGGTCCCGAATACGGTGCCACACGTCTATTACGGCACGGACGACTTGATCGAAGAAATCGGCGTAGCTCGCGTTTACGGCGGCATGCACTTTCCCACTTCGACCAGGCATGGAACGAAGCTCGGCAAAGAAGTCGGAAAATGGGTCGTGAAGAATTACTTCCGACCGCTCAAGTAGCTCCCAATGGTCGGTTAAAAGTTGACACTCGAGGGTTGACGGCCGGAAGTTTCGGCCCATCTGGCTGTCAACCCTAGTAAGGCATGGCACTAATTCAGGCGCCACCTCGATCAGAAGAATTGGACAGGATTAACGGGATTAACACGATGGTGAGATGAGAGCAGCTCGATGCACGCGTTTCGCCGTTCCTTGCATCCTGCTAATCCTGTTAATCCTGTCCAAATATCTCCCTCGAAGTAGCCAACTTAGTGCTATCGCGCTGCGCAGTTCTGACCGTAGCCCGTAACTCATAGTCCTTTCCACTAGCCGAGCAGCAAGCCCCGCGGGTACCCTTCTCGCCCCCAAAGACCCGCCGCCAGAGTCGACATCGATGACCCAGTACATTCAAGCCAGCCCTACCCTGCGCGTCGCCGCCCCTGTGCACGAGCTCGTGGAGAAGCGCGTATTGCCCGGCACCGGCATCGATGCAGCGCGCTTTTGGATGGGGCTCGGCGAGCTCATCGAGCGGCTGGCGCCTAAGAACCGCAGCCTGCTCGGACGGCGCGACGAGCTGCAGGCAAAAATCGACGAGTGGCATCGGCAGCGCAAAGGCAAGCCGCACGACGCGGTGGCGTACAAGCAGTTCCTCAGCGAGATCGGCTATCTGCAACCGGAGCCGGCGGATGTCACGATCGGCACGGCCAACGTCGACGACGAGATCGCAAAGCAAGCGGGTCCGCAACTCGTCGTTCCGGTCACGAACGCACGTTATGCATTGAATGCAGCGAACGCACGCTGGGGCAGTCTCTACGATGCGCTCTACGGCACCGACGCCATCTCCGAAGAAGGCGGCGCTCAGCGCGGCGGCGCGTACAACCCGACACGTGGCGCAAAAGTGATTGCCTTTGCGCGTCGCTTTCTAGATCAAGCCGCGCCGCTCGCAAAGGGCAGTCATGCGGATGCGACGGGCTACGCCATCGTTGCCGGCGCGGTGCAGGTCACCCTGAAGGACGGCAGCAAGACAGGGCTGACCCGTCCGACGCAACTCGCCGGCTTCATCGGTGCGGCTGAAACGCCCAGCGCCGTACTCATCCAGAACAACGGTTTGCATTTCGAAATCCAGATCGATCGCAAACACTCGATCGGCGCGACCGACGCAGCCGGTGTGAAGGACATCCTGCTCGAAGCGGCGATCACGACGATTCAGGACTGCGAAGACTCGGTTGCGGCAGTCGATGCGGAAGACAAAACGCTCGTGTACAGCAATTGGCTCGGACTCATGCGCGGCGATCTCGTCGACGAGTTCGACAAAGGCGGCTCGCGTGTGCGCCGCACCTTGAGCGCGGATCGCAAGTACACGAAGCCGACTGGCGGCGAGCTCACGCTGCCCGGACGCAGCTTGCTGTTCGTCCGCAATGTGGGTCACCTGATGACGACGGATGCGGCCCTCGATGCGCAAGGCCGCGAAGTGCCCGAAGGCATTCTCGATGGCGCGATCACTTCTTTGATCGCGCTGCACGATCTCAAACGCCTGGGTCAATTCCGCAACTCGCGCACGGGCAGCATCTACATCGTGAAGCCGAAGATGCATGGTGCAGATGAAGTGGCTTTCACGGTCGAGTCGTTCAGCGCCATCGAAGATCTGCTCGGGCTCGCACGCAACACGATCAAGCTCGGCATCATGGACGAAGAACGCCGCACGACGCTCAATCTCAAAGCCTGCATCGCAGCCGCACGCGATCGCGTCGTCTTCATCAACACAGGCTTCCTCGATCGCACCGGCGATGACATTCACACGAGCATGGAAGCAGGCCCTGTCGTGCGCAAAGCGGCGATGAAGCAGCAAGCCTGGATTCTTGCGTACGAAGATCGCAACGTGGACATCGGTTTGCGCTGCGGTCTGCCCGGTCGCGCGCAGATCGGCAAGGGCATGTGGGCCATGCCGGATCTGATGGGCGCGATGCTCGAGCAGAAGATCGGCCATCCGAAAGCGGGCGCAACGACCGCATGGGTGCCCTCGCCCACAGCGGCGACGCTGCATGCAATGCACTATCACCAGGTGGATGTATTCGCGCGACAGAAGGAGCTTGCGAGCCGTGCTGTCGCTTCGATCGACGAGATCCTGAAGCTGCCGCTGCTCGGCGATACCAAGCTTAGTGCTGAGGACATCCAGCAGGAGCTCGACAACAACTGCCAGGGCATTCTCGGCTACGTCGTACGGTGGGTGGATCAGGGCGTTGGCTGCTCGAAGGTGCCCGACATTCACAACGTCGGCTTGATGGAAGATCGCGCGACGCTGCGCATCTCGAGCCAACACGTGGCCAACTGGCTGCGTCACGGCGTGTGCACGAAGGAACAGGTCGAAGCGACCTTGCAGCGCATGGCCGCTGTGGTCGACAAGCAGAACGCGGGCGATCCGTTCTATCGCCCCATGGCGCCGAACTTCGCGAACAGCTTCGCGTACACGGCAGCGCATGCGCTCATCTTCAAGGGCGCCGAGCAACCGAACGGCTACACCGAGCCGTTGCTGCACGCGCTGCGGCGGAAGGTGAAGGGGAAGTGACTGGTGACTGGTGACTGGTGACTGGTGACTGGTGACTGGCAAGATGATCGCCAATCGTTCTTTCCAGTCACAAGTCACGGGTCACCCGTCTTCTCATGAAACTCTTCATCTCCGCTGACTCGCTCCTGCGCGATTCGCTCGAGCTCGGCATGTGCATCGTGCGCAGTGGTTTCAAGCCGTCCTTTGTCGTTGCGCTCTGGCGCGGTGGCGCCCCGATCGGCATCACCGTACAGGAAGTGCTCGAGTATCACGGCGTCCAGTGCGATCACATTGCGATTCGCACCTCGGCGTACGCGGGCATCGATCAAGCAGAGAAGACCGTGCGCGTGCACGCCATCGACTACCTCGTCTCGCAGCTCACCTTCGAAGATCGTCTGCTGCTGATCGACGACGTCTTCGATTCCGGCCGCAGCCTCGAAGCCGTGCTGGCAGAGCTGCAGCGTCGCTGCCGCCGCAACTTGCCCGATCAGATCCGCATCGCGACCGTCTACTACAAGCCATCACGCAATCGCAGCTCGCTCACGCCGGACTACTACGTGCGGGAGACGGATCGCTGGCTCGTCTTCCCGCACGAGCTGCAGGGGCTCACGCGTGAGGAAATCTTGGCGAACAAGCCGGTCGATGAGGGTTTCTTCGGGAAGGCGTGAGGCTGCAGGCGTGAGGTTAGGAGCCGAAACGCGCCTGCCCTCCTCTGACCTCACGCCTCAGGCCTGACGCCTCACGCCCTCTTCCTGTCGGCCCCCGGCATACTCGTGCGTCCTTGGGTTACGAACGCACGAGGCGAACCGATGCTGTACGCAATTCTCTGCTACCACTCCGAGAAGGAAGTGTTTTCCTGGACGAAGGAACAGGACGACGCGGTGCTCGCGCAGCGAGCCCTCGTCACGGACAAGCTCACTCAAGCGAGAAAATTGGGAGCTGCTGTCCGGCTGATGCCGACTCAGTCCGCCATGACCGTTCACGGGGGCCGTGAGCCCTTCGTCACGGATGGACCTTTTGCGGAAACGAAGGAGCAGTTGCTCGGCTTCTACGTGGTCGATTGCGAATCGATGGACGAAGCGCTGACGGCGGCAAAAGGCATGGTGGGCGATTCAGGCGCGTTGGAGGTACGCCCAATACGCCTCTCACGCCTTTTCGACCTAACCGCCAACCGCTAGCCGCCTGTCATCCCATGACCGACCTCGCCTGGATGTCGGAATCGCTGAAGGCCGCCCGCCCGCAAGCCGTGGGCGCGCTGCTGCGCTACTTCCGCAATCTCGACTTGGCGGAGGAAGCGTTTCAGGAAGCGTGTCTGCGTGCGATGAAGAACTGGCCTGTGAACGGTCCCCCGCGCGACCCTGCCAGCTGGTTGATCTTCGTCGGCCGCAACTTCGGTCTCGATCAGGTGCGCCGAAGTAAGCGACAGGAACCGCTCGCGGACGATCACGCGGAAACCGCCGCCGATGAAACGCAGCAAGATCTCGCTGAGCGGCTCGACAACTCGGACTACCGGGACGACGTGCTGCGGCTGCTCTTTGTCTGCTGCCATCCCGATCTGCCGGCCACACAACAGATCCCGCTGGCGCTGCGCATCGTCTCCGGACTCACCGTGAAGGAAATCGCACGCGCTTTTCTCGTGAGCGAGGCCGCGATGGAGCAACGCATCACCCGTGCGAAACGCGCCATCGGCAACGCGGGCGTGCCGTTCGAGACGCCAAGCGCGCTGGAGCGCAGTGAGCGGCTCGGTGTAGTCGCAGCCATGATCTATCTCGTGTTCAACGAGGGCTATTCCGCGAGCGGCGGCGAAGAACATGTCCGCGTGCACCTCTGCGAGGAAGCCATTCGGCTCAGTCGACTGCTGCTGCGGCTGTTTCCAGCGGAGCCCGAGATCATGGGCCTTACCGCGTTGATGCTGCTGCAACACGCTCGTGGACCGGCGCGACTGGATGCGAGTGGCAATCTCGTTTTGCTCGAGGATCAGGACCGCACGCGCTGGGATTGGCGCTTGATCGAAGAAGGACTCGCGATGATCGAGAAGGCGCTGCGCCACCGTCGGTTCGGCCCGTATCAGGTGCAAGCAGCGATTGCCGGCGTGCATGCGCATGCAAAGCAGAGCGAGGACACGGACTGGGCCGAGATCGATCGCCTGTATGCGATTCTCGAGCGCATGCAGCCCTCGCCCGTCGTGACACTGAATCGCGCGGTGGCCCTATCGAAAGTCCAAGGGCCCGCTGCGGCGCTCGAGATGATCGAACCGCTGAGCGATCGCTTGCGCAACTACTTCCACTTCTTCGGCGTGCGCGGAGCGCTCCTGATGCAACTCGGCAGGAACGAGGAGGCTCGTGTCGCCTTCGATCGAGCCATCGCACTCGCGAACACGCCGCAGGAGGCCGCGCATATTCGGATGCATCTGGATCGGTTAGCTGGAAGGCGTGAGGCGTGAGCAGGAAAGCACGTCTGACCTTAGGCCTCAGGCCTCAAGCCTTTTCACCATCCACGGAACCCCACATGCTCTACTCCATCCTCATCTACGACTCGGAAGCGGTCGTCGGCAATCTAAGCAAGACCGAATTCGACGCACTGATCGCCCGACACGAAGCGGTGCAGCGCAAGCTCGCAGCGGAAGGCAAGCTGGGCCCCGTCGCACGACTGATGCCGACGACTACGGCCACGACTGTGCGGCAAGGCGATGTGCTCGACGGACCGTTTGCCGAGACCAAGGAACAACTGCTGGGCCTATATTTCGTGCGATGCGCAACGCTCGAAGAAGCGCACGACGCGGCGCGCCTGATCGGCTCGGCATGCAATGCACGTACGTTGGAAGTACGTCCGGTCGCACTCTATTACCCGGGAGGCGATCTATCTTGAGTGCCAGCACTACCGCGGTGCAACGCAGCTCATTATCGTTCAATCGAGCAGCGATACGTGACTCAAGTCATGCTTGAGCCCTCGCTGTGTCGCCGTGCTTTACGAATGCGCTGAGAATTCTGCACAACAGCGCCATTCGCCCTGTGAGCGCCGTGAAGCATGCACGTGGTTACGCGCGGCCGCGTATCTACGATAGGCGCCACATTCCCTTATCCGCGTGACTTCGATGCTGACCCCAGGCTCCCAACATAACGACGGCATGGAAGTCACCGCCCGGCTCCACGCTTCGTCGGTCCACTTGAGCGCATCGACGGCCCAGACGGACGAAGCACCGAGCGCGCGCACCGAACACACGGAGTACCTCGAATTCGACATCGACGTGTTCGAGCAAGAGCAGAAGGCGCAGCCCGAAGTCGAAATGGCATCGGATGATCCGGCCACCCAGGCGCTAGAGCTCGCCGCCACTCGCGCCGAGGTGAAGCGTCTGACGCGTGCCGAAGAAGAACTGCAGCGCGCCGTGCGGTTGCGCGATGGGTGGTTGCAGAATGCGCGCGAAGAAATGGCAGCAGCGGAAAGCGAGCGCCGCAGTCTCGAACAGCAGTTGGAAGCCGCACAGCGGCAGATCAACGAGCTGCAGGATCTGGTCAGCACGCTGCGGCTTGACCTCGAAGCGCTGCGCGCCACCGAGCCGTCATCCGGCGAGTACGAAGCGCAGGCGGCGTTCGATCCCGCCCATCCGCCGCGGCTAGAACCGGTGGATCACCCGGGGCCGGCCATTACGCTCGAAAGCAAAGTCATCACCGTCGGCCGCACGAGCGAGAGCGACCTGTGCGTGCCCTCGCCGCTCGTTAGCCGCGATCACGCACGCATCCTCGTCAGCTCCAATACCGTGACTATCGTAGACGTCGGCAGCGTGAATGGCTGCTTCGTCAATCACCGGCAGGTGAAGAAGCAGGTGCTCCGCGAAGGCGACGTGCTGCGCTTTGCGGATCGGGCGTACAGGCTGATGCTGGCGTGAGGCGTGAAGAGGAAAGCATCTCTGACCTCAAGCCTCAAGCCTCACGCCTAATCAAAAGAACAACTTCGCCACCTCGATCTGCACGTCAGGCAGCGCCGCGGGTGCCACCTGCACGGTTCCCTCCAAAGACACCTCCACCGCATAACCCTCCCCCGCCGGCTCACGCATGCAATGCAGCCGGTTGTGCACGAGGTCGACGACCCAGACTTCCGGAATGCCGTGCCGCGCGTACAGCGCGAGCTTGGGGCCACGGTCGAAGGTCAGCGTGGAATCGCTCACTTCGATGATGAGTAGCACGTCGCCTTGGGTCGGATGCGCGCTGCGATAGAAATCGGTGCGCGGCTTCAGCACCGCGATGTCGGGCTGAGGCTCCGATCGGCGACTCAGTCGAACGGGTAGCTGCACGCTCACGATCCCTCGATCACCCACCGCTGCCGTCAGCACCTTGTTCAAGTAGTTGACGACCCCACCATGCAGA
>CBJNAT010000021.1:0-12442 GCA_966434585.1 uncultured Gammaproteobacteria bacterium
AGCGCTGCAAGCGGGCACGAGCCACTTCCTCGGTCAGAACTTCGCGAGAGCGAGCAACATCCAGTTTCTGGATCAGAGCGGTGTGCATCAATTTGCGTGGACCACGAGCTGGGGCGTTTCCACCCGGTTGATCGGCGGCATGTTGATGACGCATTCGGATGACGACGGTCTCGTGCTGCCGCCCAAGCTCGCGCCGGCGCACGTGGTTATCGTTCCCATCATCCACACTGACGACGTGCGCGGCCGAGTGCTCGACTATTGCCACGCCGTTGCCAAGGCGCTGCGCGCCGAGCGCTTCGCCGATCGGCCCATCCACGTGATCGTCGATGAACGCGAAGAGCGCAGCGGCGAGAAGGTGTGGCACTGGATCAAGAAGGGTGTGCCGTTACGCATCGAAATCGGGCCTCGCGACATCGAGAAGGATGCGCTGTTCGTTGGCCGCCGCGATCGCGCACCCAAGGACAAACAGCCGATTGCGCGCGAGGAATTCATCCGTACCGCGCCAGCCATTCTGCAGTCGATTCATGACGAATTGCGCGCTCGCGCACTCGCACACCGGCGTGCACACGAGCGTCGCATCGACACGAAAGAAGACTTCTACGCGTTCTTTACGCCGGAACGCGAGGAGCCAAACACGCCCACCGCGATCCACGGCGGCTTCGCGCTTACGCATTTCTCGGGCGACCCCGAATTGGAAGAGAAGATCAAAGACGAGCTGTCCGTGACGGTGCGTTGCATTCCCTTTGACGACCACGAACCTGGCGTGTGCCCGTTCACCGGCAAGCCCAGCAGGCAGCGCGTGGTGTGGGCGAAGTCGTACTGAGGGGGCCGTTCAGTACAGTCGGACGTCCGTAGTCGGGGCAGCCTCGGGATGACCGCAAGCGGCTAAGATGTCGTCCTCACATTCATCGTGCGACTCAGTGCTATGGCTACGCAGCTCGATCAGCTCAAGAAGTTCTCGAAAGTCGTCGCCGACACCGGCGATTTCGCCTCGCTGAAGGCCTTCACGCCGCAGGATGCAACCACGAATCCGAGCCTCATCTTGAAGGCTGCGGGGATGGCGGAGTACAGCTATCTCGTCGACAAGGCCATCAAGGATGCAGGTGCGGGTGCACACGTCGGTGCAATTCTCGATCAGCTCATCGTGGAGTTCGGGCTCGAGATCTTGCAGGTCGTACCCGGTCGAGTGTCCAGCGAAGTCGATGCACGTCTGTCGTTCGATACGAAGGCCACGATCGATAAAGCGCGGGCGTTGATCGCGCTCTACGAAAGGCTCGGTACGAGCCGCGAACGCATCCTCGTGAAGATCGCTTCGACGTGGGAAGGCATCAAGGCCGCCGAGCAACTGCAGAAGGAAGGGATCAACTGCAACCTCACGTTGCTCTTCTCGTTCGCTCAGGCAGTCGCTTGCGCGGACGCGCGCGTGAAGCTGATCTCGCCGTTCGTGGGTCGCATCTATGACTGGTACAAGAAGAGCACCGGCAAGGAGTATGTCGGTGCCGAGGACCCAGGCGTGCAGTCCGTCGCGCAGATCTACACCTATTACAAGCGCTTCGAATACAAGACCGAAGTCATGGGTGCAAGCTTTCGTAACAAGAGCCAGATTCTCGAGCTCGCCGGTTGCGACCTGCTCACGATTTCACCCCAATTGCTCACAGAGCTGCAGTCCTCGACCCAAGCGGTTGTTCGGAAACTCGATCCAGCCGAGGCAGCAACCATGAATGTCGAGCCTGTCGCCCTTGATGAGGCCCGCTTTCGCCTCCAGCACAATGACGATGCGATGGCCACGGAGAAAACGGCCGAGGGCATTCGCTTGTTTGCTGCCGACATTGCAAAACTCGAACGGCTGGTGAATGAGCGCAGACGCTGACTCGCCTGCGCAAGACGTACGTTTCTGGCGCAATCCGCGGCGCTGAATTCGTCTCCACGACGTCGCCGAACAGGAACGGAAAGTTTCTCGCGTGAATGCCGCAGAGGCGGAATTGCCGCGGAGATCATCTTTGTTTCGGCCTTGCTGATGGTGTCGTCAAATTGCTGCAGCAGCTGCAGTTCATACAACCACAACCGTCGGGCGACGCCGACATTTGCCACGATCGCTAATCCAAAGGTACTTAGCTTGCGAACATCGCGTGGGCGCAGATGAATGCGCTCGCTCGACAGCAGGGCCGACTCACATCACCGCTCCTGGCCTTTGCGGGATGTAGGTCGGATTAGCGAAATCCTTTCGAGTTTTACCCAGGCAAAAACCTGCGCGAGGGCGCCAACCGGATTTCCGGCGCGCCGCTGCGCAGGCCTGCATGGTCGGCAGCACGTCGAATATATGGATGTACTCGAATGTGACCTTTGCCGATGCATGTACCTCCGATGAGAGGCCTGGAAGGGAGAGTCATCGTGTCGATCGCAATCGTCGGGCGCGCGCTGCGACCGCGCCTCGGGAAAGTGTTGGCGGTGCTGGCCTTGGCAGTGCCTTTCAACGTACCAGCCGCAACGCCGACGCTATCCGGCTCGCCAGCAACCAAAGCTACAGTCGGTACGGCATACAGCTTCAAGCCTACGGCACGGGACGCGGATGGGGATCCCATTACGTTTTCGATCAGCAATCGACCCTCCTGGCTCGCTTTCAGTTCTTCGACGGGCAAGCTCTCGGGCACGCCCAAATCAGTCGGCACTTACTCGAACATCCAAATCTATGCCGTCGCGAGAGGGCAAAAATCCAAGCCGCTGACATTCTCGATCGCGGTCGCAAAGCCCAGCGCTTCCACACAGACCAGCATCTCGGGGACTCCGCCTGCGACGGCTTTGGTCGGCGATACGTATCGGTTTCAGCCCTCCTCGCAAGTTCCGAGCGGCAGCACGAAGGCCTTCTCAATCACCAACAAGCCACGGTGGGCAACGTTTAGCACGACAACGGGGGTACTCACGGGCCAGCCCACGCTTTCACATGTCGGTACCTACTCCAACATCGTGATCAAACTGAGTGACGGGCAGACCACGAAAAGCCTGCCTGCGTTTGGCATTACGGTTGCAGCCGCGTCGAGCGGCACCGCGACACTCGCCTGGCTACCGCCGACCAGTAACAGCAATGGCACGTCACTGAAGGACTTGGCGGGTTATCGGATCTACCACGGTGACAGTGCACAACTGCTCAACAAGCAGATACAGATCTCGAATCCCGGCATGACGGCCTATGTCGTGTCGAATCTCACGAGCGGTAAGCACTATTTCGCCGTAGCTGCTTACAACACGTCGGGTGTGGAGAGCGCACTGTCCAACGTCGTTTCGAAATCGGTGTATTAGCTCCCACGGCCGCCGAGCGCGCCGTTCATCGATTAATCTTGCGGCCCCGTATGCACGGGTACGCGGATTGCGGTGGATATGGCGCCAGAGTTCGATATTGCTGTCGTTCTGACGGCTGCGTTCGCCGCGGGTCTAGTCGATGCCATGGTCGGTGGCGGCGGCCTGATCCAACTTCCGGCGTTGCTCGGCGTCTATCCCGACGCACCACCCGCGCGACTGCTTGGCACCAACAAGCTCGCTGCGATCTTCGGCACGGCGAGCGCGGTCACACGCTTTTCCCGGCAGATCTCCATTCCGTGGCGTGCACTCGGACCGCTCGGAGTGCTCACCTTTGGCGGCGCGCTGCTGGGAGCGATTACGGCCACTCACACTCCGCCCGAGGTGTTTCGGCCGCTCGTACCCGTGTTGCTGATTGGAGTACTCATCTATTCGCTGCGCACGAAGCGCCTCGGGGACGAGCACAAGCCCCTCGGCTTCGCAGGGCGCCATCATGCCATCGCTGCCCTCCTGATTACCGCGATAGGCTTTTACGACGGCTTCTTCGGTCCGGGCACAGGCAGCTTTCTCATGCTGGTGTTCGTCCGCCTGTACGGTTTCGATTTTCTGAACGCTGCGGCCTCCGCGCGAGTGCTGAACGTCGCGACGAACGCGGCTGCGCTGATATGGTTCGGCAGCAGAGGGTCGATCATCTGGGGCCTTGGCGTGAGCATGGCGGCGTGCAATGTGGCTGGTGCACTGCTCGGCTCGCGGCTCGCGTTGCGCGGCGGTAGTCACTTCGTGCGCAAGGTATTCATTGTCGTCGTAACCGTGCTGATCGTGCGCACAGCTTGGACGGCGTTCTTCTAGGGACCTGGGGCCTGGGGGCCTGGGGCTTGGGGTTCGGAGGCGTTTGTGCCACCTTCTGGCCCAGGTCCCACGCCCCAGGTCCACACCCATGACCCTCGCCAACAAGACTCTGTTCATCACAGGCGCTTCGCGCGGCATCGGGCTTGCGATCGCGAAAAGGGCAGCGGCGGATGGCGCCAACATCGCGATCGTTGCCAAGACGAGCACACCGCACGCGAAGCTGCCGGGCACGATTCACACGGCAGCGGCGGAAGTGGAAGTAGCCGGCGGCAAAGCGCTGCCTCTGGCGATAGATATTCGCGATGAGCTTGCCGTTGCTGCGGCGGCGCAGCGCTGCGCAGAACATTTCGGCGGCATCGACATCCTCATCAACAATGCGAGCGCAATCTCGCTCACCCGCACGCTCGATACGCCGATGAAACGCTTCGATCTCATGTTCGGTGTGAACGTTCGCGGCACGTACGTCTGTTCGCAAGCCTGCCTTCCGTATCTCAAACGGTCGTCCGCTGCCGGTCGCGGTGCGCACATCCTGAATCTGTCGCCGCCGCTCATCATGAAGGCGAAGTGGTTCGCGCCGCACGTTGCCTACACGATGGCGAAGTACGGCATGAGCATGTGCGTGCTGGGGATGTCGGAGGAGTTTCGTGCCGATGGCGTCGGGGTGAACGCGCTGTGGCCGCGCACCGCGATTGCCACTTCCGCACTCGAAATGATCCCGGGTGCCGACGTCAGCCGCTGCCGTAAGCCGGAGATTCTCGCCGATGCGGCTTACGTGATCCTGAACCGCGATCCGCGGGTGCATACCGGCAACTTCTACATCGATGATGAAGTGCTGGCCGCTGAGGGCGTGCACGACTTCGATCGGTACGCCGTAGAGCCAGGCACGCGCGACTTCCTACCCGACTTCTTCGTGGATTGAGTGGATGCGCGGCGTTTGGCCTACCTTGAGTGGTCGACCGCCCGTGGTCATCGCCCATCGCGGCGCGTCAGGTTATCGGCCCGAACACACGCTCGAGTCGTATGCGCTCGCGATCGAGCTGGGGGCCGACTACATCGAACCGGATCTGGTGAGCACCCGCGACGGTCATCTGATCGCGCGGCACGAACCTTTGCTCGACGCGACCACGAACGTTGCCAGCATGGCACGGTACGCGAATCGACGGACGACCCGCTTGATGGATGGCGTGCCTACGACGGGATTCTTCGCGTGCGATTTCACCCTGGCGGAGATTCGAGAGCTGCGGGCCGTGCAGCCAAATCCTGCGCGTTCGAAGGCGTTTGATGGGCAACTGCTCGTGCCGACGTTCGATGAGATCCTGCAGCTGCTCGTGCGCGAGCAGACACGCAGTGGTCGAACGATCGGCGTGTATCCGGAGACCAAGCATCCAGCCTTCCACCACGCGCTCGGTTTGCCGCTCGAAGATGAAATGCTGGCGGCTCTGGGCCGATATGGCCTCGATCACGCGAATGCCGCCGTTTGGCTGCAGTCGTTCGAGTCGGCCAATCTGCAGTACATGCGTAAGCGCACGGCTTTGCCGATGGCGCAGCTCCTCGATGCGAAAGCGATTCAGTTCGAGCGGGGTGTGCCGACTTTCGATATCGCCAACCACGGCGATCCGCGCGGTGGCACACCACCTCGTTCACTGCAGGAGATTGCGCAATACGCGCAGGCAGTTGCACCCTGGAAACGCGTCATCGTGCCCGCACGCGATCTGGTGCCCGGCGCATCGACCGATGACCAACGTGAAACGCTGCCAGCGGTCGACTTCATCGCCGCGGCACATCGTGCGGGGCTCGAAGTTCACACCTGGACTTTCCGTAACGAGCCCACGCAGTTGCCGCGCAACTATGGAGGCGAACCGGCGCGCGAGTACTCGCAATTCTTCGCTATGGGGATCGATGGAGTGTTTGCCGATTTTCCGGATACGGCGCTCGCCGCTCGTGCTGCTTTCGCCATCCCACTGCCAGCACTTCCGACCTGATTACGTCACCTCTGTGACGTAGTTCTCTACTGCCTTCGGCCAATGGTGTGCTGTCCCCTGTGCAGCCGAAACTATGCATCTCCTCGATCAGACGAGGTTCAGGTTCAGATGCGCAGTATCGAAATCAAGTGAAGCAGCACGCAGTTCGGTGAAGTAAGCCTTACTTATGTGGTGCTGTCTCTCAACGGCGTCGCTGTCGAGTCGATCTAGAGGGTGAAGCACAATACCGGAACCGGCTCTGACAACGGACGTTTGTACGTCGAAGGCATGAGGTTCGAGCGATGAAAACGAAGGCAGGTTGGGGCTCGCACTTGCGAGAGTTGGTCGGCGCGCCGTTGGACACGATGGTTTATGCGCTGCAGTGGGCGCGCGATCCGCGCAGCATTCAGACCGGTGCCAATCACCGTCGCATCGGCGCACATCTGGAAGACAGCGCCTCAATCTGCAAGCTGTGGGCGGGCCCGTCGCTGCGTCGGTGGGGATGAACAGGCGACAGGCTACAGGCTACAGCCAGATAGACTCCTATCTGGCTGTGACCTGTCGCCTGTCACCTGTCATCACGCGTACTTCGCCAGAATCTTCTTTAATCCCGCGCTGCCCGGTGTGAGCTTTTCGTAGGGCAGCTTGTTCAAGGCCGTTGCGGGCGTGCCATTCACTTCGTGGAATTCCGGGCTCTTCTCATCGAGATAGATGAGACCGGTGACATATTCATTCGCTGCCTGCCGCTCCCGCAAATACTCGAACACCTTGCCGCGATTGCTCGGGTCGTAATTCGGATCGAGCTTGCGCAGCATGATCTGACTACCGTCGTGCAGCGTGACGGGTACCGCCTGGCCTTGCTCGTAGTTGGCCGTGATCGCTTTGGCTGGTGGCACGAAGTCGGCGTGCACCACTTCTTCGAAGTGATCGCGAACATACTGGTAGCTCTTGGTCGAGCCCTCGTGATCGTTAAACGTCACGCACGGCGAGAGCACGTCGATCAGCGCGAAACCACTGTGCTTCATCCCGGCCTTAATCAGCGGCACGAGCTGGGCCTTATCGCCGGAGAAGCTGCGGGCGATGAACGTCGCGCCGAGCGTCAACGCGGTTAACACCGGATCGATCGGCGGCTGGACGTTGGCATCGCCCTTCTTCGCCTTGCTGCCGATGTCGGCCGAGGCAGAGAACTGTCCCTTTGTGAGGCCGTACACGCCGTTGTTCTCGATCATGTACAGCATGTTGATGTTGCGGCGGATCGCGTGCGCGAACTGGCCGAAGCCGATCGACAGCGTGTCGCCGTCGCCGGAAACGCCGAGGTAGTACAGCTCGCGATTCGCGGCGTTCGCGCCCGTTGCAATCGACGGCATGCGGCCATGCACGGAATTGAAGCCGTGCGCTCCGCTCACGAAGTACGCCGTCGTCTTGGAGGAGCAACCGATCCCCGACAGCTTCACCAGCTGTTCGGGGCGCAGCGAGAGCTCCCAGCAGGCTTCGACGATGGCCGCCGTCACGGAGTCATGGCCGCAGCCGGCGCACAAGGTGGACATGCCGCCTTCATAGTCGCGACGCGTGAGACCCAGCTCGTTACGAGGCAGGTTGGGATGCGCGATGCGTGGTTTGGAGATGGAAGTCATTGAGAAGACCGTAGGCTGTGGGCTCTAGGCTGTAGGTCAGAAAAGAATTAGGCGCTCACCACACGCAAACTGCCCGCATTCGGCACGGCCGCAATTACGGCATCGACGATGAATTGCGCTGTGAGCGGCAGGCCGTGGTAGTGGAGGATCGAGCGCAGGCGCGCTTTATCCACGGGCGTTTCCAAGGTGAGCAGGCTCTTCAGTTGCGCATCGCGGTTCTGCTCGACGACGAGCACCGTTTCGTGCGCCGCGAGGAACTGCTCGACCTCGGTGCCGAAGGGGAATGCACGCACGCGGCAGTAATCCACATCCACGCCCCGACGCTTGAGCAATGCAATAGCCTCTTTCACAGCGCCATCGCAGCTGCCAAGCGAGACCATGCCGAGCGAATGACCGCTGCCCTGGATGACGGCTTTCGGTACGAGCGACTTGGCCGTATCGAATTTGCGGCGCAGGCGATCCAGCACGATCTGGTACTCGGCGGAATCTTCGGTGTAGCCGCCGTATTGGTTGTGACCGGAACCGCGCGTGAAGTAGGCGCCGTTTGGGTGGACGCCCGGCAGCGAGCGATAGGCAATGCCATCGCCGTCCGAATCGAAGTAGCGGTGAAACTTCGTGAGCTTCTCGAGCTGCTCCTTCGAGAGGACCTTGCCGCGATCCGGCACGTACGAGTCGTCCCATTGCAGCTCGGGCACCATCCAGTCGTTCATGCCGATGTCGAGATCGGTGAGCACGAACACGGGCGACTGGAGGCGCTCGGCGAGGTCAAACGCCTGCACCGAGAGATAGAAGCCTTCGGCCGGATCGGCAGGGAACAGCACCACGTGGCGCGTATCGCCATGCGAGGCATACGCCGCAGCCATGATGTCGCACTGCTGCGTGCGGGTCGGCATGCCGGTCGATGGGCCCACGCGCTGCACATCGAAAAGCACGGTTGGAATCTCGGCGTAGTAGGCGAGGCCAATGAACTCGTTCATCAACGAAATGCCGGGACCGCTGGTGGGCGTGAACGAACGGGCGCCATTCCACGCCGCCCCGATCACGACGCCGATCGCGGCCAATTCATCTTCGGCCTGCACAATGGCGTAATTGCGCTCGCCCGTTTCAGGGTCGACGCGCCACTTCGAGCAGAAGCTCTTGAAAGCATCCATCAACGAGGTCGACGGCGTGATCGGATACCACGCGCCAACGGTCGCGCCGGCGTACATGCAGCCCAAGCCGCACGCCGTATTGCCATCCATGAGCACGTGGCCGCGGGTCGCGTCCAGCTTCTGTACGCGCAACGGCAGCGGGCATTTGAAGTGCTCTCGGGCGTAGGTGTAGCCCATCTCGAGCGCCTTCACGTTCGCATCGAGCAACGACTTCTTGTTGCCGTAGCTGTCGCCCAAGAGCGTGCGCATGACCTCGACATCGATGTCGAACAACGCACCGAGCACGCCGGCGTACATGATGTTCTTGAGCAGGATGCGCGAGCGCACGCCATTGAAGGTTTCGTTGCACATGCGCGCGAGCGGCACGCCGAAGATGGTGATGTCTTCGCGGGCGAGCAGGCCGGGGCGCGGCCAGCTCGAGTCATAGAGCAGGTAACCGCCGGGGGAGACTTCCTTGAGGTCCTTGCCGTAAGTCTCGGCATTCATCGCGACCATGAAGTCGACGCGGCCCGAACGAGCCATGTGCCCTTCGCGGGTCACACGGATTTCGTACCAGGTGGGTAGGCCCTGGATGTTGGAAGGAAAGTAGTTCTTGCCGATGACCGGCACGCCCATCCGGAAGATCGATTTCATCAACAGCGAGTTCGCGCTGGCGGAACCCGTGCCGTTGACGTTCGCTATCTTGATGACGAAGTCGTTTACGCGCTCTTGCGTGTCTGTTGGGGCCATGATGAACCATCACCTGCACGGGGAAACTTGAGACTGGACTTCTGCATGTCCCACGCGGAGGTGGGGCAGCGCTCGGCGCAGAGGCCGCAGTGCACGCAGACATCCTCGTCTTTGACCATGACGCGGCCGGTCTGTTTGAGCGGCTCGGAAACGAACAGCGGTTGTGTGACGTTGCGGGCCGGCGTTTTCAGCCGTTCCCGCAGGTCTCGCTCCTCGCCGTTGGCCGTCATCGTCAGGCAGTCCACCGGACAGATATCGACGCACGCATCGCATTCGATGCAGAGCTTCGCGTCGAACACGGTTTGCACGTCGCAATTGAGGCAGCGCTGTACTTCTTCCTGGATCTGCTCGGGCGTGAAGCCGAGCTCGACCTCGATGTCCACGCGGCGGAAGCGCTCCTTCAAGCTCACGTGTGGCATCAAGCGCCGTTCGATGGGCGCGTAGTCGTTCTTGTAGGCCCATTCGTTATGGGCCATCTTGCGGCTCTGCAGCTTCATCTGCGCGGTCGGCCGCTCCGTGACGAGCTGCCCTTTGCAGTACAGATCGATGGAGATCGCCGCCTGATGGCCGTGCTCCACCGCCCAGATGATGTTCTTCGGACCGAACGCCGCATCGCCGCCGAAGAAGACGTTCGCGCGTGTGGACTGGAAGGTCTTCTGATCCACCTTCGGCACGTGCCACTTGTCGAACTCCACACCGAGATCGTTCTCGATCCACGGGAACGCATTCTCCTGACCGATCGCGAGGATCACGTCATCGCAGGGGAAGAGCGCTTCGTCGATGACGCGCTCGGCGATGATGTTGCCCTTCGCGTCGAGCTCGTACTCCAGCTTGTCGAACAGCATGCCCGTGAGCTTGCCGTTCTCGTGCACGAATGCCTTCGGGGAATGATTGATCACGATCTCGACGTTTTCTTCCTCCGCGTCTTCCAACTCCCAAGCCGAGGCTTTGAAGAAGTTGCGCGGCTTGCGCGCCATCACTTTGACGCTCTTTGCACCGAGCCGGAGCGAGGTGCGGCAGCAGTCCATGGCGGTGTTGCCGACGCCGATGATCAGCACCTTCTCGCCGATCTTCTCGATGTGCTTGAACGCGACCGATTCGAGCCAGTCGATGCCGATGTGGATACGCTCGGCGGATTCCTGGCGGCCGGGGAGCTTCAAGTCCTTGCCCTTGGGAGCACCGCTGCCGACGAATACAGCATCGAACTCGCCGGAGTCGAGCAGCTGCTTCAGGCTGTTGACCGGCGTGCCCAGGCGCAGATCGGCGCCGCGGTCGACGATGTAGCCGATCTCCTCATCCAGCACTTCGGCCGGCAGACGAAAGGATGGGATATTCGTCCGCATCAAACCACCGGGTGTGCCCCAGCGCTCGAAGATCGTGACCTCGTAACCGAGCGGCAGAAGATCATCCGCCACAGTCAGAGACGCAGGCCCTGCACCGATGCAGGCCACTCGCTTGCCGTTTTTGACCTTGGGTACCGCTGGCAACGCGGCACGGATGTCGTCTTCCCGATGATCAGCCGTGGTGCGTTTCAGGCGGCAGATCGCGACAGGCTTTTCCTCGATGCGACCCCGCCGGCAGGCTGGCTCGCAGGGCCGATCGCACACGCGGCCCAGAATGCCGGGGAACACGTTCGACGCTCGATTGACGAGGTACGCCTCTGTATAGCGTCCTTGGCCAATCAATCTGATGTATTCAGGGACATCGGTATGAGCCGGGCAGGCCCACTGACAATCGACTACTTGATGGTAGTAGTCGGGATTCTTCGTGTCGGTTGGTTGCACCTTGGACGGGACCTCGGAGCCGCGCGCACCAGCGCAATGGGGGACCGCGAGACTACTCGCTGGGAACTTTGAAAGAAAGCACTCGGGTTGTGCGTGTCGAGCTGCATTTGCGCCGAATCGGGTCAGTTCACGCGTACTTGGAAAGCGAGCTCGAACGAGGGGTTACCGGCGCCGCTGGTGCCGACGAGGACACCGGATGGCCGTGCTCTTATATGTGTGACTGCGGGATCGCAGCCGTTGGCATTGGGCGTGGGCGTGTACGTCCACGTCGCACCACCGTCATTGGAGAAGTCGAGGGAGTCGGCGACACTGTTCAATCCGGAGTAGGTCCAGTTCAGGCCGCTCGAGGGTGTGCCGTTCGTAAACGTCACAGGGCCGGACCCCGGAGCGCCCACATCGAGCACATAGAGGGCGGTGCTTGCGGGGACGGCGTCCACGATGCTCACGCTGTTGGTATCCACGCTGCCGGGACCCGTGTTCGTCAGTCGCACTGTGTAACGCTGCAGCGCTCCAGGGATGCTCTTCGGCTCAGCACTGCCGTTCACGGGATCGGAGATCACCTGGACGGTTTTCTGGTGCGCCAAGCTCGGGGCGCCGATCACGGTGACGTTGCCGCCAAACTCGGAAGTGTGCCCGCTCGAAGTGGCCGTTGAGGTCAACGCGGTTCCGACGGTGACGCTGGCTGGCAATGCAATTCGGAAGAAGAAGCGGTTTGTCGTATCGGCGCCTTGTGTCACGCCTCCGTTGATAGCCCCGGGGCCGTACGTCCCCGTGGTTGGGTCCAAGTCCGCCGCCGCATTTTCAGTCAGGGTCGTGAGGTACGTAAACCCTTCACCGAAGCCGGTCGGGTCCGGTTGCGCCACATAAAGCTCGACCAACGAGCCCGGGCGTGCAAAGCCACGCAAGTGAAGCTCCGATCCGACAACGGTGGCGTTGGTCAGTACCGGATAGTTCAGAAGACCGTTCGGCCCAGTGTCGGCGTCATTGTTGTCGTTGAGCGTTAAGCCCTGTACCCCGCCGAGGTTATTGGGGTCGTTGGC
>CBJNAT010000022.1:0-12302 GCA_966434585.1 uncultured Gammaproteobacteria bacterium
CGATGTCATCGCACAAAGCACTCACTTCCTGCATCACGTGACTGGAGAACAGCACGCAGCAGCCGCTTTGCTTCAGGCCACGCAATAGATCGCGCAAGCTGCGCACGCCCGAGACGTCGAGCCCGCTCGTAGGCTCGTCGAGAATGAGATTGCGCGGCTTGTGGATCATCGCTCGCGCGAGCGCCGTCTTCAGCTTTTGACCTTGCGAGAAACCCTTCGCGCGGCGATCGATGAAGTCGCGCATGTCGAGCTGCACGATGAGATCCTGCAGGTAGGCCTCGGTTGCATCGGCGCCAATGCCGCGCAGTCGGGCGTGGTAGTGCACGTTTTCCCGTGCCGTGAGATTCGGATAAAGACCGCAGCCATGCGGCAGTACACCGAGCCGCGTGCGCACATCGAGCGGCTCGCGCGTGCAGTCGTGGCCATCCACGAGCGCCTGACCTGCGTCCGCCTCGATCACGGTGCTCAGGGTACGTAGCGTCGTCGACTTGCCCGCGCCATTGTGCCCCAACAACCCGGTGATCTCGCCGTCGCGAGCTCTGAAGCTCACTGCATCGACGGCCTGCACCGCGCCGAATCGCTTGCTGATCGCGCGTACGTCGATCATGGCGCGCTCGCCGTGGGGCTCAGCAGAAACGGTGCGGCCTGCACCTGCTCCAGACACTTGGCATCGAGCCGCTCGGCTTGAGTCCTACTCACGAAGCGTTCCAACAAGACCGGCATGCAACCGGTCGCGGAGTTGATGTGACCTTGACCGCGCACGACCATATGGCGGCCGCGCGTAAAGCCTGTGAGCGCACGCTCGCCGTAGCTCGGCGGCGTCACAGGATCGTTCTCGCCGGAGATGAGCAGTGCCGGTACGGTGCTACGCAGCGGTTCGTGCAGGTCCGCATCCATGACACCGCGGGGCCACTGCGCGCAGATCTGCCGCAGCGAGCTCACGAACTCAGCCCCCAGATAGCTATCGGCGAGCGCCCGCGTCACCTGTTCGTCGGTCTGCATAAAGGGCACATCTTCGGTACATACGACGGAATTCTGCATACCGTTCGCGAGGCGTTCACTCAGCGGATTGACGAACAAGGAGAACTGTCCCGCCCAGGGACGCAGGTCGCTCGAAGTGACGCTGTAGTGGATCAAGTAAGGCAGCAACGCCGCGGTCTCATCGCTGTAACTCAGTAGCCGCACGACGCCCGCGAGCTGCGCGAGGCCGAAGCTCATCTGCTGCCTCGTGCCAATCACCGGATGCGGATACTGCACCGAGCGTGGCTCACGCAGCTGTTCGCGCAACATCGCGAACTCCTGCTTCACCTGGGGGAACGCCGCGGCACACTGCGCCTCGCGCTCGCAGCGGGTGAGGATGGCATCGAGCGCACGCTGCGCATCGAGCGGTACGCCGGGACCGAGGATCAACTCGGGGGGAACGACGCCATCGAGAATGATGCTGCGTACTCGTGCGGGATAGCGGCGCACATAATGCTGCGCGACACGCGTGCCGTACGAGCCGCCCCACAGGTTCAGCTTCTCGATCCCGAGCGCGGCCCGCACCGCTTCCAGATCGGCGACCGCCACACTCGTCGTATAGAAGCGCACATCCGCTTCGAGATTCTGCAAACACCGCTGCGTCTCTGCGCGCCAGCGTTCGTGATCGCTGCTGGCGACCTCCGTTTCCTCCGAGTAGTCGCAATGCAATCGATTCGAGCGGCCAGTGCCGCGCTGATCGACGAGCAGAATGTCACGCACGCGGCGAATGCGTTCGAACGCGGCGCCGAACGTTGGAAACTCCTCGCTCGGGGCCTGACCGGGACCGCCAGTGATGAAGACGAACGGGTCAGGCGCTGGATTCAAGCTCAACGCGGGCACGACTGCGACGTGCAAGCGGATGTGACGACCCCGCGGCTGAGCGCGATTCTCGGGCACCTCGAGCCAGCCACAACGCGCCTGAGTTGCGCCGCCGCCGACGCTGGCCTCGATGCGGCAATCAGTCAGCTGCAGGGTGGAGGTGGAGTCAGGGGCCGCCGCAGTGGAGGCGGAGATCGATGTAGCGAGTAGCAGCAGTGCGCGAGCAAGCGTTGGCAGTCTGAGCATGGCGGCGCAGCTTGCCACAGCCGCATCGCAATCGTGAGTCGCACGCGAGGTGTGGCTACGAGCGCTTCATGATTGCCGGGGCTCCTCTTTTCGCAAGCCGCCCAGGCAGGCAGTGAACTCCGCGCTGAAGAGAAAGATCTGGGCCGTGTAGTACAGCCAGAGCAGGAGTGCCGCGAACGAGGCTGCGGCACCGAAGGCCGAGGGAGTCGTCGAGCGCGCGAGGTAAAGACCGATGGCCCAACGGCCCGCATGAAAGAGCAGTGCCGTCATCAATCCGCCCCGCAGGACATGTCGCCAGGCAAGGCGTCGAGCCGGCATGTAGCGGTACACGAGTGCGAACAGACCCGCGATCAGCGCTGTGGATACGAGGAGGTCCAGCACGCCCGTGAGAATCACGATTTCGGCGAAGCGATGCTCGATGCTGGCTCGCACCGCTGACAGGGCGGTCGAGATCGTCAAGGAGACGAGCAGCAGGAAACCCACGGCCAGGATCAGACCGAACGAGAGCAGTCGGCTGCGCAGCCACCCGCGCACACCGGGAGGCACCAACGCACTCGCGCCCCAGATCCGTTCGAGCGCGTCCTCCAATGCCGCAAACACGGTGGTCGCGCCGATCAGCAGCGTGATCGAGCTGACGACTGTCGCGAGCGTGCCTTCGTCCTGTTGCGAGGATTGCATCGCCTGCAGCAGCACTCGCGCGGTCGCGTATCCAAACAACGCATCGAGCTGCGAGCCGACCTGCCCATACGCGGCTTCGTTGCCGATGAAAAAACCGGCGACGGTCACGAGAATCACGAGCAGCGGCGCCAGCGAAAAGGCGCTATAAAAAGCCAACGCTGCGCCGAGCGTGCCCGCCGAGTCCGCGACCCAGTGCGCGCCGGCGCAGCGGATCAAGTGCCAAGAATGTGTCAGTGCGGTCCGCATGCCCGTTGCTCCAACGCTGCAACGCTCGATGTGTGCTGCAGGTGCCGCGCGAACTTGGGTCCAGGGGTGGACGTTTGCTTAGATAGGCACCTGTGCGCCGCGGGGCCTTTGGCCCGGGAGTCGTTATGTCTAGCCGTTCGCTCGTTGCGCTTGGAGTCCTTGCATTGATTGTCGGTTGCTCGGAACGGCAGCCCGCTTCCTCGGATACCGCAGAGCTTGCGTGGGCGCGCGCCGCACTCGAGCGCAATCCGCAACTCGAAGTGGTTGCAACCGACACGACAGCGCGCACCTTCACCGTCAAACATCGTGGCAGCGGCGCAGTGAGCGTGGTGAGTCTCGATAAGCTGGCGGCCGCACCGATTGCAGATCTAAGAGCCGAAATACCGCCTGCTCCACCTCGAGCCCCGGCCCCGGTACCGCCGGCCGCGACACCCGCCGCTGCTTCTGACGCAACACCCGCAGCATCCCCAGAGCGCGCACCACCCGCAGAAACCGCGCCTGCGATGGCTACATCCTCCGGCGAAACGAGTTACACGATCGAGCGCGAAGGTGGACAGCTGCGCGTCAGCGGGCCGGGCGTGAGCATCGTGTCCGCGAGCTCCGCGAATACACGGGCTGCCACGGCAAGCGCGGCGGCCATTTCGGAGACCCCGATCATTTGCGAAGGCGGTCGGTTCCTGCACCTGGATCGTCGCACGATCCGAGTGAATGGCACGGCAGTCATCGCGCGCAGCGGCTGCGAGCTGCACATCACCAACAGCACGATCGAAGCGAGCGGCACGGCACTGAGCATCCAGGATGCGACGGTGAACGTCGCCAACAGCGACATCACCGGTCAGCTTGCCTCCGTCGATGCGAACGGCAGGGCACGCTTGTTTGCGCGCAGCTCGACGTTTCGCGGCATCACACGCCGCAACGATCCGGCCGAGATCAACGATCAGGGCGGCAACACTTGGCGCTGATCGGTGCCGCGATAAGACGCAGCCGATGTGCAACCCCGACAAGCGCTGCAACGCATTTTGCAGCGCTCCCACTTCTCACTCGCCCGCAACGATGTGCACCCGAATCAGATCGCACACCTCTCGCACCGCTCCGCCACCGCCCGGTGCACTGCACACGTACTGAACGACGCTACGCACCTCAGGCACGGCATCGGCTGGGCAGCAGGCCAATCCCACGCTGCATAGACACTCGACATCGTTCACATCATCGCCGATGTAGGCGATCTGCATCGGCTGCAACTGCCACCGCTCGCGCGCCTCTTTGAGCCACGCGGGTTTATCCGTGATGCCCGGGAAATAATCCGTGATGCCGAGCTTGCGCATGCGTGCGTGCACGACTGCGCTGTTCTCCTGCGTCACGACGCACACGCGCACACCGGCATCGCGCAACATCAACAAGCCCTTCGCATCGCGCGTGTTGAACTTCTTCAACGCCTCGCCTTGCGCATCGTAGTACATGCCGCCGTCGGTCAATGTGCCGTCCACGTCGACCACGATCATGCGGATGTTTTCTGCTGCCGTGAGACGGCGTCGCAACAGCGTCTCGATGACGGCCCAATCGGCAGGCTCATCGAGCTCCGCCGCACACTCCTCGCCCATGACGTGCACACCGACGTGACCGCCGAGGCGCGAGCCGGTCTGCGCGAGCAGCGTGCTGCGCGTGAAGTAAAATGCGCCGTTCTCCATGAGGGTCCATGGAAAATCCTGACGGCGTGGACGATGCGCGGGATCGTAGTTGAGCGGCAGACCGCTGCGTGTCCAAAAGAACCGTTTGACCTCGACGCCGGTCAGCAGGGAATCGAGCGCCTCGCGCTCGAACTGTGCACGGGCCGCACGCAAGTCCTCCGCTCGCGTCAGGGGCGAGGTGGCCTGAATCAGCGCGAGCACGTCGCACTCGAGCTTGGCAAGCAGTTCCAGCATGACCGACTCGCTGGTGGCCGTATCGGTCGCATTCTCCGGCGCGCGATCGATCACCCGAATGCGATCGCCAAAGCGCGCACGTGCATCGTCGCGAATCGCTGGCGAGTCCGATACGACATACACCGTGTCGAAACACTGCGATGCCAACGCGGCTTCGAGACTCCACGCGTAGAGCGGGCGCCCTGCGATCGCCCGCAGGTTCTTGCCGGGGATCGATTTCGAGCCGCCACGCAACGGCAGCAGCGCCACCCAACGCATTGCCAACCTCTGCTTAGCTCAACCTTAAATGCACGCCCGGCAGCCGCTTGAGCTTGGCGCGCTGAGACACCTCGATGTCCACGATCTCGGTCGGCCTGTACGTCAGTGCTGTAGACACCGCACGCACGTCACGCACTAACTTGCGCAAGCCATCAGGCTCGAGCGAGGCGGCGTGATCCGTGCCTTTCCAAGTGCGATCCAGCGTGAAATGACGCTCGATCCAGTTCGCGCCGAGCGTCAAGGCCGCGATGTCGACGGCAATACCGAGATGATGTCCCGAAAAGCCGATGTCCTTGACGCGATCGCCATAGAGCTCCCGCAACCTCGATATCTCCAGCAAACAGACCTGGTCGAAAGGCACAGGATAGCCCGAGGTGCACGCATACAGCACGACGCGCCGGTGCGCATCGAGGTACTCGAGCAGGCTGACGATCTGTTCCTGCTCCGCATGCGTCGTCATGCCGAGCGAACTGTGAATGTCCCCGGAGTACTCGCGCGCCAGGCACTCGAGCATCTCGAAGTTCAGGTTGCACGCCGACGGCACCTTCAACATGGGAGGCCCGAGCGCCGCCATCTCGCGCGCTGAGGTCATGTCCCAGATCGAAGTCGAATAGCCGATCCCGAACTCCTCGCACCAGCGCATCAACTGCCGATGTTGCTGGACATTGAATTCGAGAAATTCCCGATGCGCGCCGTACGTCTCGCCATAACTGTTCGCCGGATTCGGATGCGGTGCGTTGTACTCGGCCACGGTCAGCAGCTCGCGATTGCACCGTTTCTGAAACTTCACGAAGTCCGCCTTTGCGAACCGCGCGGCCGACTCGATGAGATCGCGCGCGATTGCCATGTCACCCTTGTGATTGCAGCCGATCTCGGCAATCACCCGCGGAGGGGGTCTGTCGTTCAGCATGGGGTTCCTCCCTGTTCTGGTCGATGTTCGAACGCCACTTTGGGCGGCGATGCCGACGCGAGGCGAGTTGCCGCGTCCGGATCGTGGATACCAAATACGTAACGCGAGCGGGCTTCTGCTCGTACGCCATTGAAGCGCCCGAGCAACCTCCTGAAGCGCGCGATGCGCTCGTTGAGTTCCGCGGCGCTGATGTCCGGAAACCGATGCGCGTGGTACGCAACGCTATTGCGATGGTTGGGGCGCAGGCTGTTCACGCGCTTCTGCAGCGTTCGCCAGTGACACCGCACCTGCGCACTGAACCGAGTGGCCGGCATAGGAGCCGGCCTGTGCCCGGCGTAACCGCTTGCTAGCAACACATCGACTACGCGATCGCAGGCAAGAGGCCCGCGCGTCGCGGCGAGATGTCGTCTGAACAGCCGCTCGCGGATCGCTTCGTCCACGGGGCCGAGGCGGCCGGAAAGGATCCCTTCCAACATCTGACGCACGCCTTCGGGCGTGCTCGCGCAGTGACTCAATCCATTGGGCAAGTGGTAGTCGCAGGTGTCCGATGTGACCGGCATGTAGCTCACGGCCGGCGTCTCGAGCACGCTCGCCTCGACCGCCGTCGTGCAGCCGTTGTGGAGCAAAACGCGAGCAGCCATCAACCACGGCACGACGTTGCCTTCATGAATGACCTCGACCTGTGGACAATCGCGCAGAATGCGCCGCCAGACATCGTGATCTTCCGATGGATGCGGGCGCAGTACGATACGCTGGCGCGGGAACCACTCGGCCAGCTTCGGCATGAGCTCGCGAAAGTGGTCGTAAATGGCTTGCTGATGGGCAGCCATACCGGTGGCGAAGGGCAAGCTCATGCCGAGCCCGGTGCGACTCACGTTTGGCCGCCCTTGCAGGTCACGCTGGATGAGATTCAAGGCCGGCACGAAGTTGTTTACGAACGAGAAGTTCGTGTTCACCAGGATGAACTCGCCGTAGCGCTTCCTGAGCTCCGCCACTTCGGGCGCGAAATAAGCCCGCAATTCCGGCCGCAACAGGTCGATGCGCGGATTGCCTGTCACATGCACCGGTGCGCCGCCATAGCCCGGATAACGCTTGAAGAACTCGGCATCGTCCACCCCCCAGGCAAACAAATGGTCGACGACTTTGAAGGTGTCCTTCGAGTAGCGCCAGCTGTAGTACTCGGGCGAGTCGTAACGCACGAGACTTTCCTCATCCCACGCGACGATGTCGTGACCGAGGCCGTGAATGATGTTGAGCATGCGCTGGCTGAGGGAACGCAGGCTCTTCGCGAGAAACAACCCGCGAGGCAATTGCGGCATCACGAAATGAACGTACGTGCGCGAACCCAATACGACGGGCAAGCCGCGCTCCGCCGCCGCACAGGCCAGCAGCAGCTTCGCATCCAGTTCGCGAACCTGGTTTTCGACGGGAACGATGAGCAGTGAGGGGCCCTGGGTCATGGACGCGGATTCTGCCTACGAAGATTGGACAAGAATTGTTGCGCGGAAGTTTGAGCAATCTGTGACAACTCGAAAGATTCCTCCTCGCCCGCTGCGCGAAACCTGACATTGGACGTGACTCATCCTCGAAAACAATCTCGCTAGACACGTATGCGCTGCGCGTTACCGGAACCATGTCATCTTCTTGGCACGAGGTCTGCACATCGTTGCGAGCTGTTCGTTTGGGCGACTGCATCCGGATGAAAGGCTCTTTCCGTTCTGGCCGTAGCCTGTAGTCTGTAGCCCGTAGCCCTTTCTTATTAGCGCCATTCGTCACCAAGGAAGACCTCGATGACTTTCACCGCTGGAACCTACGTGAACTTCGTCAGCGCGACGAGCACCGCGCAGGAGCGTCTGTCTCTGCAATACATCGGGCCACGCAATGACTTCGACATCATCGTCGTGGGCTCCGGGGTCGGCGGCGGCATTCTCGCGGACGATCTTGCGGATCGACTCGGCGAGCAGAAACGCATCCTCGTGTTGGAAGCGGGCTCATATCTCTACCCCACGCACGTTTACAACCTTTGCCGCTTCCCGAACTCCTCCTTGGCGCGACATTTCGGGTGCAACAGTTTTTGGCAGTACGGTAATTCGGATACTGCGCATTACATTGGAGAGAAGCCGCAGCTCAACTTCGGTGGGCGTTCGGTCTTCTGGTCCGGGCTCATTCCCACGATTCAGGATTGGGAGCTCGAGTTCTTCCCGTCTCGCGTGCGGCAGGATCTTCGCGGTGGGCTGCTCAATGCGGCGGGCGCACTCATGAACGAATCACGTTCCATGGGCGCCACTGCAAAGACGATCGTCGACGCCTTGCGCACGAGTGCGCTTGCGCAGGACTTCTCCATCCAGGAAACGCCGCGCGCACTCCACCAGCCCTACTTGAAAGCCGACGGTGCACCCGCGGACCAGTTCTTCATCGAGCCCACCGGCGTCTTCAACACGGCGGAGCTGCTGATCAACCAACTCGGACTCACGCCGGGTGTGCGGCATGGCGACGGTCCTGGCCTGCATCTGCTCTTGAGCCATTACGTCGAAGACGTGCAGAACCATGGCACGCATTACGAGCTGGTCTGTCGCAACACGCTCACCAATCACATCCGCACGTTCTCCGCCGGCACCGTGGTGCTGGCGTGCGGTTCGATCGAGAGCCCGAAGCTGCTGCGACGCTCGAGCATGTTTCCCTGGCTGCCGCAGCCCGTGAAAGATTTACTCGGTCGCGGACTCACGGATCATCCGACCTCGAACGAGATCACGACATTCGTCACGCACATCGGCAACGTGCCCATTCCGCGCGACTCTCACGCCAAGATCATCTTCTACTCACGTGGCCTTCATGATCCGGCGGCGCCTAACCAGACGCGCTATCCGTTCAACGTGGAGATGAACATCAATCACGAGTATTGGCATCTGCGTGAGAACGATCCGACGCAAGCGAACGTATCGATGAACGCCCCGGGCGGCGCGTCGCGAGTCGATATCAAGTTCAGTTTCGGCAACTGCCTCGACGACGCCAACGAAATCAAAGCACCGCCACCCTACCAATACGTTCCGGAGATTACGTTCGGCAACCTCAAGTGGATGGATCGCCTGCGCGATTCACGCTTCCCTGCGGTGGCTGGCTGGCAGAAGGACTACGGTCAGATATTCGCCGTGATGAATCAGGTTGCGGGCCAAATCTTCGCGCAGTTCCGCTTGAACGGCAGTCCCGCACAACCGGAGAACGACATCTGGTACGGGCAAGACGGGAAGGGCTTCGGCTGGGGCACTGTGCATCACGCTGCAGGCACGCTGCGCATGCCGTACAAGGCCGCTCACGACCGATCGTTCGAAACTAGCTCAGTGCTCGACGAAGATCTGCGCGTGCATGGCACGGACCGGCTGTACGTCTGCGACATGTCCGTCATGCCATTTAGCAGCGCGGCGAACCCGGTGCGTACGTTGGCGGCATTGGCGTTGCGGTTGTCGCGGCATCTGGGGTGAACGGTTGCCCTGGCGACTACACTGCACGGATACGAGGCATGTCGCTCAACAAAGTTCTGTTGATGGCGTAACGATGGAACTAGAGCCAGCAGGACGAGCGGTTAGCCTATTGCCGGAGTACCGAAGACGTCGACGCCGCCACTAAAAGGACGCGCGATCCTTACGCGCGCCGTCTTTGATTGCCTTGCTTGGCGCTGCTTCGCACAAACTTGATCTGGAGCTCACAACCAACTGCACGCGCGTAACGCTTGAGCGTGTTGATGGAAGGGGAGTGTTTACCAGTGCTCAAGGCCGACTCCAGGCGAGTAATTGCCGGCGCGTGCGTACCCATACGTTCGGCAACATCGGCCTGAGAAAGTCCCGCCTTATTGCGAGCACTGAGCAACTGGTGAAGCAATTCGAACTCCGGACCGAGCGCCGCGTACTCTGCTTTGACCCCCGGCTTCTTTAATGCCGCCTTCTTAATAGCACTGTGCTTCACGATTTCTTGACCTCAGATAAACGCAACCGGGCGATCTGCAATTCCTTAGGAGGCGTCTTTTCCGACTTCTTCGTTCTTCTTCATACATTCTCCTTGGAAGCCGAACAGTGAATCAGGCGGAATCCCGAACTGACCGATGTGCACGCGCTCTCGAGCGCGCGACGATCAACCCGCCATTTCACCTCGAATGCACCTGAGATACAGCCGTTCAAAATCCTGCTCGCTCATCGGCACCGGATTACCGCCGGTCGAGGGATCGTTGAACGCCTGTGGCGCGAACGGCTTTGCGTGTTTCTCCTGCACACCAATCCCTTGCAGCGTGTGCGGGATGCCGATCTGTTCGCGTAGCTCGAGAATCCAGCGCTGCACGCCTTCGAATGAGTGATCTTGCAAGCCGAGATACGCCGCGAGACGAGCGAGCTTGTCCGCGATGGCTTTGCGATTCCAGACGAGTACGTACGGCATCACCACCGCATTCGTGAGTCCATGATGCGTATTTAGATTCGCCGAGCACGGATGGCTCAAGCTGTGCATCGCGCCGAGCCCTTTCTGGAACGCCGTGGCGCCCATCGAGGATGCGATCAGCATGTGTGCGCGTGCTTCGATATCGGCGCCGTTCGCGACAGCGCGCGGCAGATATTCCTTGATGAGGCGCATACCTTCGACCGCGATGCCGTCGGCAAGCGGGTGAAAGCCGGGCGAGCAGTACGCTTCGAGATTGTGCGAGAGTGCATCCATGCCGACCGCCGCCGTGATCTTCGGCGGCAAACCCACCGTCAGCTCCGGATCCTCGATCACGAGCGCGGGCAGCATCTTCGGATGGAAGATGATTTTCTTCGTATGGTCGCGCACATCCGTGATCACGGATGCACGGCCCACTTCGGAGCCGGTACCGGCCGTGGTCGGCACGGCACCCACCGGCGCCATTCCTGCAGTATTAACGCGCGTGTACCAATCTTCGCGATCTTCGAAATCCCAGATCGGGCGGGTTTGTCCCACCATGAGCGCAATGGCCTTGCCCGTGTCGAGCGCGCTGCCGCCGCCGAACGCAATCACGCCATCGTGCTGACCACGCTTGAATGCTTCGGCGCCCGCAATGACGTTCGCCTCCACAGGATTGGGCTGCACATCCGCAAACACTTCGCAGTGCAACCCCGCATCACGGCAGCGCTGCACGGTTTGAGCAATCATCGGTAGCGCGGCGAGACCTGCATCGGTGACGAGCAGCGGTCGTTGCATGCCCAACGAGCGACAGGCGTCCGGCAACTCGGCGATGCGACCGGCGCCGAAGCGGATCGAAGTCGGATAATTCCAGTTGCCGATTAGCGTGTTCATGACGGCGGATGCTGTGGCGATGATGGGGCGGATTCTAGCTCGCCGAATGCAGTCTCGATCGACGCCAACTACGTTCTCACACGCAGGTGAAACGACTTCGGCCGCGTCAGATGTTCGTACCCGACCACGGACAACGTGCAGCCGCGTCCGGAATCCTTTACACCCACCCAGGCGAGCGCAGGGTCGAGATAGTCACAGCGGTTCATGAACCACGTGCCGGTCTGCACGCGATCGCCGATCGACAGGGCCGCATCTGCATCACCCGTCCAGATCGCGGCGGTCAGGCCGAATGCGCTGTCGTTCATGTATTCGATGGCCTCGTCATCAGAGGACACCTTCATGAGTCCGGCCACCGGCCCGAAGATCTCTTCGCGCATGATCGGCATCGATTGATCGACTTCCAATAGCACTTGCGGTGCGAGATACGGCGTGCCCACAGCGCTCGCGGAGAACTCGCGCTCATCGATAACGGCTTCTGCGCCGGCCGCAATGCTGGATGCAATCTGGCGGCGGATCTCATCGGCCGCCGCCGTTCGCACGACAGGACCGAGCGTCGTCTGCGGATCGCGTGGGTCGCCCAACACGTACTGACGCGTGAGCGCGATCCACCCGTCCACGAACTCATCGTAGACCCGCTCGTGCACGTAGACGCGCTGGATTCCGCAGCACGACTGCCCCGAATTGAAGTAGGCCCCGTCGACGAGATTCTCGATCGCATGCGCCACATCGGCGTCGTGCCGAACGTACGCAGGATCGCAGCCGCCGAGCTCGAGGCCCGTGCCGATGAAGCGCGACGCGGCGGCTCGCTGCACGGCATGACCGCCCGCCACCGAACCCGTGAACGCGACGAAGTCGAACCGCGAGTCGCGGATTGCACGATCGGTGTCCTCGTGACTCATGTGCAGCAC
>CBJNAT010000023.1:0-12231 GCA_966434585.1 uncultured Gammaproteobacteria bacterium
ATCACCATGAACACGAAGCCGAGCCCGAGCAGGATCAGCGCGATGCCGAATTTCGCAGGCGCGGACGGATCGAGATTGCGCTTGCCGAGCGCCACCCACAACGCGGAGAACATCGGCGCAAACAACAGAATGAAAACGGCGTTGAGCGATTGGAACCACGCCGTCGGAATTTCAAAGCGCAGCGCGTCGATCACGCGATCGACATAGCGCTCCGCGAACAGATTGAGCGAGGCGCCCGTTTGCTCGAACCCCGCCCAAAACAAAGCGCAGCCTACGAACAAAAAGAAGATCACGCCCATCCGCCGTCGTTCCACCGGCGTGAGGCGTGCGATCACGAACATGTAGAAGAAATATCCCGCAGCGACCGCCACGAGCACGAAGCCCGTGAACTGCGCGAGCCGCAATGGCTCGACGACGTAAACACCCGTGAGCGCGAGCACGTAAGCCAGTACGATCGCGGCGACGAGTGCGGCGACAACCGCCCAACTCCTGCGTGGATCGGCTGCTTGCGTGTCCGAAGAGGCACTCGAGACGTGCAGACCCGCCTGCCCCAAATGCCGTTGAAACCACTTGTACTGAATGAGCCCGAAGAGCATCAGCACGCCCCCGGCCCCAAAACCCGCGCGCCAACCGAAATTGACTGCCAGCAGTCCAGTGACGATCGGACCAAGGAATGCGCCGAGGTTGATGCCCATATAGAAGATGGTGAACCCCGCATCGCGACGGGCACCCCCTTCGGGATACAGATCCGCGACCATGGCGCTGATGTTCGGCTTCAGCAGCCCGACACCGCAGACGATCACGATGAGCCCGCCGTAGAAGGTCGAAGGCGTCGAGCCGAGCGCCAGCAGGAAGTTGCCGATGGCGATCAGCACGCCGCCGTAGAACACCGAACGTCGTGCACCGATGAGGCGGTCGGCAATCCAGCCGCCGGGCAGACACAGAATGTATGAGGCGGAGATGTACAGGCCGTAGATGGCGTTCGCGGTCTTATCGTCTAAACCGAAGCCGCCGCGCGTGGCATCCGCCAGGAACAGCACCAGCAGGGCCCGCATCCCGTAGTAGGTGAAGCGTTCCCACATCTCGGTGAAGAAGAGAGTGGCGAGGCCGCGAGGATGTCCGAAGAGCTGTTTTCCGCCAGAACCGTGCTCAGTCGCGGCATTCGCACTCATGTAGCGTCTCGCCTGCTGCCAAGGAGTGAGCGGCAGTCTCACTCAACGCGAAACGAGTGAGCAAGAGTCCGGAGGAAGTCGGCTAGGCAGTCAGTCGGCTAGCTAGCTTCTTCCTCTTCCATCCGCCTCGCCGCCAGCTTGTCTTTGAGCAACAAACGCGCCATCACGATGCCGGCCTCATAGAGCAGATACATCGGCACAGCCATGAAGCACTGGGAGACTGCGTCCGGCGGGGTGAGGAACGCAGCGATTACAAAGATGCCGATCAGCACATACCCGCGATTCTTCTGCATGGTTTCTACGCGGACCAGGCCAGTCCACACGAGGAGGACGGTCGCAACTGGGATCTCGAACGCAGCACCGAAGGCGAAGAACAGCAGGATGACGAAATCGAGATAGCTGCTCATGTCCGTCATCATCGTCACGCCGAGCGGCGCCGCCTTGGTCAGAAAGGCGAACATCAACGGGAAGACGATGAAGTAGGCGAACGCAGCACCGGCATAGAACAGCACGATGCTCGACAGCAGCAGCGGAATGGCAAAGCGCTTCTCGTGCCGATACAGCCCAGGTGAGACGAAGGCCCACGCCTGATAGAGCACGAAGGGCATGCCGAGGAACAGCGCTGCCAAAATCGCGAGCTTCAAGGGTGCCATAAAGGGCGCAATCAGGCTGGTCGAAATCATCTGCGCGCCCTGCGGTAGCTTCTGCAGAAGCGGTGTGGCGATCAACGTGAACAGCTCATCGTCATAGATGGCGCAGGGCACGAACAGCACGAGCACCGCGATGAGTGCGCGCACGAGGCGAGTGCGCAGCTCGATCAAATGAGAGATCAGCGTGCCTTCCTGCAAAGGCTCCGGCTCATGACTCGCGGTCATTGCTTGGGCTGCGCAGCCTCGGCAGCGGGTGGTTCGCCAGCCGCTGCGTTCTCGTGCTCAGGCTCGGGCGGGAGGGTCTGGAGCACCGTCGATTCAGGTTCGCCCGCAAGTGCAGCCGTGTCGGGGTAGCGAGCGGCCGACTGTGATTCGCGCGCCTGACGGGACGCGTTCTCCAGGTTCACTTCTTGCTCCAGTTGCGTCTGAAACTGCCGCGCCATCGCGCGGGCACGGCCGGTCCACCGACCGACTTTGGCGGCGAGATCGGGCAGGCGTTCCGGACCGAGGACTAGCAGTGCCAGGCCCAGGATCAGGATGATCTCGGTGAACCCGACTTCAAACATGCCGAGCGGACTCCCGGCTCAGGCCTGAGTGGACTTGCTGCCGGTCTTGGCAGCGTCCGGTGTGCTGTTGAAGTCGGCGTCCTTCTGCGCCGGACTGGCGAGCTGACGCTGATTCTCCTCTTCATCCCCTTCGTTCACGGCCTTCTTGAAGCCCTTTACGGCCGCGCCGAGGTCCGAGCCGATCGTGCGCAGGCGTTTGGCACCAAAAATCAGCAGCGCGATGGCAAGGATGATCAACAACTCTTTCATCCCGATCATGGGGATCTCCGCTCAGAAGATAATGTGCGCCGATCATACGCCAAGGGACCGGCAAAACCGGTGAAGCCTTCGCATTCAGGTTGGAGGCGTGACGTGCCGCTTAGTTCTATGTCGGCGGCGGTACTTCGAGCCAGAAGGTCACCGGTCCGTCGTTCGTCAAAGTCACTTGCATGTCGGCACCGAACTGTCCGGTTTCAACGAGTACATCCAACTCGCACGCACCGTAGACGAAGTGCTCGAACAGCCGACGTCCCTCCAGCGGCGCGGCCGCCGTGCTGAACCCAGGTCGCGTGCCGCTGCCGGTGTCCGCTGCCAGCGTGAATTGCGGCACGAGCAGCAGCCCGCCCTGCACGTCCCTGATGCTCCGGTTCATCCGACCGTTGTCGTCGGGGAACACCCGATAGTTCACCAGCCGTTCCAAGAGCCTTGCACTTTGCTGCTCGGTGTCGCCCAGCTGCACGCCTACGAGCACGAGAAGCCCACGGCCGATTCGACCGATGACCTCGCCCGCGACGGCGACTTCGGCGTGAGTGACGCGCTGGAGCAGGGCGATCACGTGAGAAAGGGGCAGGGGCTACGAGCCACAGGCGATGGCCAGAAGAAGAATGCGAGCTCGTTCCTACTCTGGCCGTAGCCCGTAGCCTGTAGCCCGAAGCCCATCGCTATCCCCCTCTCAACATCTCCGATTTGGCCTGCGCCTGCTTCGCTTCCGCATTGCGACCGCGCGCCCGATATGAGTCCGCGATAATGCCCCAGGCAGCCGCCTGAGTCTTCGGCGCCTGAGTCGAGCGCGACAAGGCACGGCGCGCCAGCGCTTCCGCTTGGGGATAGTTGCCTTCCGCCTGGCGCACCTTCGCGAGCTCGATCCACAGCAGCGGGTTCTCTGGTTCGATGCGCAGTGCGCGTTCGATGCTGGCCGAGGCCAGCGGGTAGTTACGGGCAGACATTTGCTTCTGCGCTTGCGCCACCAGGGAGGTGGATGCGGGATTCAGCACCGGTTCGCGAACCACCGGCGCACCCGGTTCGGGCACGGGGATGGTCTGGACGGCGGGCGGCGTTGGCGTGCCAGGCTGCGTCGTCGTCGGCTGGGGTGCGCTCGGCACATTCGGTGTCGCACCGGGCGACGGCGTAGGCGGCGGCGCGGGCGGTCGATACGGCTCGGGCAGCGCACAAGCACCGCAAATGAGCGCCAGGGCACACACCTGGGCTGCGAGTCGCAAGGAAGTCTTCACCGAATGATTCTCCGCCACCATTCCTGGGCGCGTTCGCCGATCGAATCGAACACGCTTTCTGTACAGCCCGAGCTTTGCGCCAGCTCCGTGCCCTTCGGCACGGCAATCATCACGGGATTCACGCCGCACTCGGGGGTTACGGCGAATCCGGTGTCGTAATTGACCAGGACTTCATCGACGTTCTCAGGCGGTGGGGTGTTCCATGGGGTGGTCCCAAGCGATTTCATGACACGACCCCACACCGGCAACGCGCTGACTGATCCCGTGAGCTTCGTGGACTCGTTGTTATCGTAGCCAATCCACACCACCGCGAGGTGCGAGCCGGAGAAGCCGGCGAACCATGCATCGCGGTAGTCGGATGAGGTGCCCGTCTTACCCGCGACCGTCAACTCTGCGGGCAAATAAGAGCGCACGGCGCGACCGGTGCCTCGCTCCATCACCTGCACGAGCATCCGATTCACCTGGTACACAGCACCTGAGTCCGCGACCTGCTCCACCTCCAAGCCGAAGGACTTGAGCGCGTTGCCCTGCGCATCGACGACTGCGCGGACGGCGCGCAGCGGGGCGCGGAAGCCGCCATTCGCAAACGCATTGAACAGCTGCGCCACTTCGACGGGCGAGAGATCCAGGGCGCCGAGCAGCAATGCAGGAACCTGAGGCGGCGCCCGCTCGAGGCCAAGGATCTGAAACTCCCGTGCAACCTGCGGCAGACCTACATCGAGGCCTAGGTTCACCGTCGCGAGATTGAGCGACTGCGAAATCGCCTTTACGAGCGGCACCGGACCCATGAAGCCCTGGTCGCTATTCTGCGGCTTCCACACCTTGCCGTTCGCGAGCTTCACCTCGACTGGCCCGTCTGTCACGACCGTGGCGGCGGTGTAGTGCCCACTCTCGATGGCCGCGAGATAGATCACTGGCTTTACGAGCGAACCAATGGAGCGCTTTGCATCGAGCGCTCGGTTGTAGCCATCGAAGCCCACTTCGCGACCGCCAACCAGGGCGATCACATCGCCGTTCTGAGGCGAGGTCACGACGACGACGCCTTCCAGCGGCGCCTTGTGTTTGCCTTTCTGCGTCTTGTCGAGCCGCTTCAGCTCGGTTGTCAGCGCGGCTTCCGCTTTCGACTGCACGAACGGCTGTAAGGTCGCAAAGACGCGTAAGCCGGCCTCGGTCAGATCCTCATCGCGATAGTCGCGGCGTAACGTGCGGCGGACCATGTCCAGGAACGCCGGGTAGTAGCCGCCAGCCGCCTTGCTGGGATGCGTGATGCCGAGCGGTTTAGCCATCGCCTTCTTCGCCGCGGCAGGGCTGATCACTTGGAACTGCTCGAGGAGCTTCAAGACCATGTTCCGCCGCGCCTTCACGCGCTCGGGATGACGCCGCGGGTTGTAGTAAGAAGGTCCGCGAGTGATGGCGACGAGCAATGCGATCTCGTGCACGTCAAGCTCGCTCAGGGGCTTGCCGAAGTAGAACTGGCTTGCGAGTCCATAGCCGTGGATCGCGCGATTGCCGTCCTGACCCAGCCAGATCTCGTTGATGTACGCATTCATCAAGTCCTGCTTGTCGAAGTGCACTTCGAGCAGCATGGCCATGACGGCTTCCTTCAGCTTGCGGCTCAAGGTCTGTCGGTTGTCGAGGAAGTAGCTGCGGACGAGCTGCTGCGTCAGCGTCGATGCCCCTTGATCTACACGGCCGGCACGCAAGTTCACCCAAACAGCGCGTAGGATCGCGGTGAAGTCCACACCGATGTGCGTGTCGAACTTACGATCCTCCACCACCTTCAACGCGGCGATGAGCAGCGGCGGCGTTTCATCCGGCGAGACCACCACACGGTCTTCGCCGTGGGTGGGAAAGATGCTTCCGATGAGAAGTGGGTCGAGACGGAGTATTGGCAGCTCGGTCCCACGGTCGTCCGTCAGCGTAGCGATGCCGTTCGCATCGAACGTCGTGCGTACCGCCTGCGAGACTTGCGCACCGTCCCAAAACTGAAAGCTGCGCGACACGAAGTCGATGCGATCGCCGCGGCGCCGGAAGGTGCCGGGGCGCTCGGGATTGGCAACGCCTTGGTAGCCGAGCCGCACGAGCTCGTGTTCGAGACTTTCAACGCCGAGCGCCCCACCGACGTACAACTCGAGCGGTTCCGCGTAAACCTGCGCTGGCAACGTCCAACGGCGACCTTCGAACTTGCTCGTGACGATGCGATCGAGCGCCAGCACGTAGATGAGGCCAACGATGACCAGTGCGGCGAGCACGACCACGAGGCCATGCCACAGGCGCAACTTGAATCGCTTGAACCACTTCATCTCGTGCTCAGCGACGCCAGAAAGTGGGCGTGACCAACACGAGCAGCGGGAATACCTCGAGACGTCCGAACAGCATGGCTGCGATGCAGACCCACTTGCCTGGATCCGCGAACGCAGCGTACGCGAGCGGCACCTCGCCCAAAGCAGGTCCGATGTTGTTCATGCAGCCGGCAATCGCCGTGAATGCGGTGACTTGGTCCTCGCCTATGCCGATGAGCAGCACCATGAGCACGCTGAAGAGCACGACATAGACGGCGAAGAATCCCCACACGGCGTCGATGACGCGCCACTCGATGGGTTTGTTGCCGAGCTTCACCGGGATTTCGGCGCTCGGATGAATCAACCGCTGCACTTCGCGCGCACCTTGTTTCCAGATAAGCAACCAGCGGATCACCTTCATGCCGCCCGATGTGGAGCCCGCGCAGCCACTGATGAAGCTCATCAGCACGAGGATGATCGGCAGTGCGCCCGGCCAGTACGCGTGCTCGGTCATGACGAAGCCGGTATTGGATTGAACCGAGACGACGTGGAATAGCGCGTTGCCGAAGGAGGTGGGAATCGAATCGGTATGCGGTGTCAGGGCGATCAGCGTCGTCGCGAGCACGGTCAGCGCGAGGATCAGCATGAAGTACGCGCGAAACTCCGGATCGCGGAAGTAGTCCAGCGGGCGGCCGTAGCGCAGAACGTAGAAGTGCAATGTGAAGTTCACGGCACCGAGGAACATGAAAATCAGCGCGACGGTGTTGATGGCTGTGCTGTTGTAGAAGCCAAGGCTCGCATCGTGCGTGGAAAAGCCGCCTGTGGAGAGCGTTGCAAAGCTGTGGCCGATCGCATCGAAGGGTGCCATGCCGGCCAGCCAGAAACACGCCGCGCACGCCACGGTCATGGCCAGATACACGAACCAGAGCACCCGTGCGGTCTGAGTGATTCTTGGCTTCAGCCGGGCGTCTTTCATCGCGCCCGGTGTCTCCGCACGCATCAGCTGCATGCCGCCGATACCGAGCATCGGCAACAGCGCCACGCTCAAGACGATCATGCCGAGACCGCCCAGCCACTGAATCTGCTGGCGGTAGTACAGCATCGACTTGGGCAGCGTATCGAGACCCGACAACACCGTTGCACCCGTCGTCGTGAAGCCCGATACGGATTCGAATACGGCATCGGTAAACGACATATCGGGCTGCTCGGCCAATGTCAGCGGCAACGCACCCGCGAAACCGAGGATCACCCAGAACAGCGCCACGACCATGAAGCCGTCACGCAGCCGCAACTCACGCTCGAACCTGCGCACCGGGAGCCAGACCAACGCGCCGAAACCCAACAAGCCGAGCAACGAGGCGAGCCAGGGTTCCCACGAGGAGTCCTGGTAGTACAACGAGACGCCGAGCGGCGGCAGCATGGTCAGGCTGAAGGCCATCAGCAGCAGACCCAGCAGCCGTTGCACGAGAAGAAGGTTCATAGCGGGCTACGGGCTACAGGCAGATCAGCATCCAATGGCACACGCAACCCTCTGGCCGTAGCCCGTAACCCGTAACCCGGCTCATCCTCTTCTCCTCGGCACGTCGAAGAGCCGCTCGACCGCATCGACGTGGCGCCGCTCCGTGAGGAACAGGATCACGTGATCATCGCGGTGGATCACGGTGTCGTGATGTGCGATGAGCACGTCATCGCCGCGCACGACAGCGCCGATCGTCGTGCCTTCGGGCAGCGGAATGTCCTCGATCTTGCGGCCGATGACACGACCTTCGCCCTGTACGCCATGCGCAATGGCCTCGATCGCCTCGGCAGCGCCACGACGCAACGAATGCACACGCACGACATCGCCACGACGCACATGGGCGAGCAGCGATCCGATGGTCACTGTTTGCGGTGAGAGCGCAACGTCAATCGAGCCGCTCTCCATCAACTCCGCATACGCAGGGCGATTGATGAGTGCCATGACCTTGTGGCAACCGAGGCGTTTGGCGAGCATCGCCGAGAGAATGTTGGCCTCCTCGGCGTTGGTGACGGCAACGAACACATCCGCGCTGTCGATGTTCTCTTCGAGCAGCAATTCTTCATCGGCGGCATCGCCGTTCAGCACGATGGTGTTGCCGAGCAGCTCCGAAATGCGGCGCGCACGCCGGGCGTCGCGCTCGATCAGCTTCACCTGATTCTGCTGCTCGAGCGTTTGGGCGAGCCGGAAGCCGATGTTGCCGCCGCCGGCTATCACGACTCGACGCACGGGACCTTCGAGCCGCTGCATCTCGTTCATCACCAGGCGAATATCCTTTTGGGCTGCGACAAAGAACACTTCATCGCCATGCTCGATCACTGTGTTGCCTTCGGGCTTGATGCTCTGGCCACCGCGATAGATGGCCGCAACGCGCGCATCGGTGCCTTTCAGATGTTCTGGCAAGGCCTTCAACGCCTGGCCAACGAGTAGCCCACCTTGCCTGGCGCGCACGCCAACGAGGCGCACGCGACCTTCGGCGAAGTCGAGCACCTGCAATGCACCCGGATACTGAATCAAGCGCACGACGTGATCGGTGACGATCTGTTCGGGACTGATCGTCACGTCCACAGCGAATGCGCGTTCCTAGTCGAGGAACAGCTTGGAGTGCTGCGTGTATTCGCCGGAGCGGATGCGCGCAATGCGGGTTGCCTCACGATTGAACATGCTGAACACGATCTGGCAGGCAACCATGTTCACTTCATCGCTGTTGGTCAGCGCAACGAACACATCGCAGTCGCGCGCACCGGCCGCTTCGAGTGTGCTGGGAAATGCGCCGTTACCGACTACGGTGCGAATGTCGAGCCGATCCTGCAAATCGCGCAACACCGTATCGTTCACGTCCACGACGGTAATGTCGTTGGCCGGCTCACGCGCGAGATGCTGCGCAGCGGTGCGGCCCACCTGGCCGGCGCCGAGGATGACGAGCTTCATGGGGCGGCAAGCTCTGCTAGCTCCAGTCCGCTAGTCTGCTGGTCGGCTAGCCAGAGGTGCTGGCGGGCATCGGCGCAGCGTAGCTTCTGGCTAGCAGACTGACCGACTAGCCGACTAGCGAAGCGAATTCTTTGTTCTTGCATTACAGCGGCTCCAAATTCGCGTAAGCCAACATCAGCCACTTCGTACCCTGACGTTCGAAATTCACCTGTACTCGGGCATGCGAGCCCTGCCCTTCCAGATCGAGCACGACCCCATCGCCGAACTTGCCGTGACGCACACGCTGTCCGAGGCGCACCCCGCCCTCAGCCTCTTCCTGCACGGACCCGCGACGCTGCTGCACGTACACGGGCCGGGATACCTGGATGCGCGGACGAATCTCCTCCAGCAGTTCAGCTGGGATCTCGCCCAAAAAGCGCGAACGCGAGCCGTAGCTGTCGATGCCATGCAGACGGCGTTGCTCGGCGTACGTGAGATACAACTCGCGCATCGCACGGGTCACACCCACGTAGCACAGACGACGCTCTTCCTCGAGACCTGCTACATCGGTGATCGAGCGCTGATGGGGAAACAGGCCATCCTCCATGCCGCATAAGAACACGATCGGGAACTCGAGACCTTTCGCGGAATGCAGCGTCATCATCTGCACGCTGTCCTCCCACTCGTTCGCCTGATCTTCGCCGGACTCCAGCACTGCGTGCGCCAGGAACGCGGCGAGCGGCGGCATGTCCTCGTGCTCGTTCGCCTCGAAACCGCGGGCGGCGCTCACCAACTCATTCAAGTTATCCACGCGCGCTTCGCCCTTATCGCCTTTGTCCTGCTGGTAGTATGCGACGAGACCACTCGCGTTGATCACGTGATCGACCTGCTCGTGCAGCGGCAGTCCTGCGATCTGCTGCTGTAGCTGCTCGATCAGCAACAGAAAGTTGTGCAGGTTCTGTCCCAGCCGCGCGGCGAGCTCGCTGATGGTTGCACCGGCCGCCTGCCACAACGAGGTGGCGTTGTTCCGCGCATACGTGCGAATGGTGTCGAGCGTCTTGTTGCCGATGCCGCGCGTGGGGAGGTTCACGACGCGTTCGAACGAGGCATCGTCCGCGCGGTTGAAGACGAGACGCAGATACGCGAGTGCATCCTTGATCTCGGCGCGCTCGAAGAACCGCAGGCCACCGTAGACGCGATACGGAATACGCGCCGCGATCAACGCTTCTTCGAACACTCGCGACTGCGCATTCGAGCGATACAGGATCGCGCAATCGCGACGCGACCCACCGCGCAGCACCCAATCGCGAATGCGGTTGACGGTGAAGTCCGCCTCATCGCGTTCATTGAACGCCGCATACAAGCGCACAGGCTGACCGTGTTCGCCGCTCGTCCAGAGGTTCTTCCCGAGGCGCCCGGTGTTGTGCTCGATGAGCGCATTGGCAACGGCGAGGATGTTGCCCGTCGAACGATAGTTCTGTTCCAGACGGAACATCTGCAGCGCAGGATAGTCGCGACGGAACTGATGCAAGTTCTCCACTCGCGCACCACGCCAACGATAGATCGATTGATCGTCGTCGCCGACCGCGAACGGCAAACCGTTTTGCCCGCACAGCGCATGCAGCCACCCGTACTGAATCGTGTTGATGTCCTGGAACTCGTCGATCAGCACGTGGCGGAAGCGGTTGCGATAGTGCTGTAAGACGTCGGGCCGATCGCGCCACAACTCGAACGCGCGCAGCAGCAGCTCCGCGAAATCGACGACGCCGGTACGCTCGCAGTGCTCTTGATAGGCCTGATAAAGCTGGATCATCTGCCGCCGCGTCGGATCACCGTCGTCTTTGAGCTGTTGCGGGCGCATCCCTTCATCCTTGCGCGCGTTGATGAACCAGACGATCTCCTTCGGCACCCAGCGGGCCTCGTCGAGATTCAGTGACTTCACCAAGCGACGCACGATGCGCAGCTGGTCTTCGGAGTCGAGAATCTGAAAGCCTTGCACGAGACCGGCTTCGCGCCAGTGCAGACGTAGCAGTCGATGCGCGATGCCATGGAAGGTGCCGATCCACAGCGGCGCGCTCGGCAGCTGGAGCATGGCCTCGATGCGGCCCCGCATCTCGCCCGCAGCCTTGTTCGTGAACGTCACCGCCAGAATGCCGTGCGGCGAAACGCCTTCCACTTCGACCAGCCACGCGACGCGATGTGTGAGCACGCGCGTCTTGCCGCTACCAGCGCCGGCCAGCACTAACGTCGGCGCGAGCGGTGCCGACACAGCTTGCCGCTGTGCTTCGTTGAGACTGTCCAGTAGGTGGGAGACATCCATGGGGGCGCGGATTGTAACTTGGATGATGGCTTTGTCGGCGCGTGTCGCGGTACTCAACGGCGCAGCTTGACGGCCAGCGGCCGATGGCCCACGGCACTTTCAGCAGCGATCGTGCTGAGACTCAGCGAAACAAGTAATGCAAGGAGCGGCTCGCTGCTGCTCGCGTGTCGATGCGGCAACCACAGCTGCAGCAACTCGATAGCGAACACTAAACCCACGACGGCGCTGGTTACTGCGGTGGTCGACAGTCCCATTTGCCGCAAGAGCCACCACAATGCGGCGAGAATGAACAACGTCTGCAGCAGATCTGGCCAGTGCACCGGAAAACCGGCGATCACCCAATTCCACGGCGCAAGCAGATCGAAGCTGTTGGCGCTGTCGCCGAAGTCGAACGGGAACAGCCGCTGCATCACGACGATGCTCGCCAGTGCCGCTGCAAGCAGCGCTTGCGTCGGCGCTGCGCGGAGTCGATCGATCACGATCATGCCTGGCAGCACGAGCAGCAGTGCTGCGAGCTCGGAGGGAATGAAGCCTTGTTGGCCCACCAACAGTCGACCGATCAACACGGCCGCAATCAAGATCAACAACCACTCCACATGCACGCTACGGCGAACCAGCGAAAACAGCGCGTGGCTCACGATGAGCCAATAGCACAGGTAGGTCGCGATCGCGGCGATCTGCAGGTCGGGGTTGAACAGTGGCTGCAACGCGCTCCTCAGTTCCCCGAGGTTCACTCGCGGAACGAACGGCGCCCACCGCCAACACAGCCAGAGCACCACGACGACGATCGCTGCAGGGTCACGTCGCGGCGCCTCGCTGCGCGAT
>CBJNAT010000024.1:0-12106 GCA_966434585.1 uncultured Gammaproteobacteria bacterium
AATCCTGTTAATCCTGTTAATCCTGTCCAGTTCTTCCGATCGAGGTATATACGTCACTAGAACCTATCTCAAAATGCCTGCGAGCCGATTTCTTGGCGCCCCGGCGGTGCTCGGAATCCTCACATATCCGCATATATGCTGCGGTTCCTGCGCTCCGGCGGAACGCCAATAAACGTCTCTCGGCGATTTTGAGATAGGTTCTAGTGCGACACCGTTCGCTTCAGAAACCGAAATAGGAATGGACTGCTCGTTTGCAGCATTCTGCGCAGCTCCAGTTCCTCATCATGACGCTGAGCACGACGTGCATGGAGCCAGCGATGCACTTGCGCGAAGTGCGCTTCACCGCGCGTGGTCCCGGTCGGCAGATCGGCTGGCAATTGCTGTGCGAGTCCGGGTTCGTGTAAGAGCATCCACGCGGGAAAATCCGTAGCGTCCGGAGTGAACTCGTCGTCATCCTCGAGCGAGTCGTCATCCTGAAACTTCGTCCATGCGGCGGTGACGCCCACGTCGGGCTGCTCGCGGCTGCTGAGTGAGTGTGCTGCTTGCTCAGGATGGAGCCAGCACAAGTGATACCAGCCCGTCAGAGCGTCGATCCTTCGTTGACGATAGAAGCCGGCTTGCGCAACACGCAGGCACAACGGTGCGTGGGATTGCCACTCTGGCTCGGCATGGATGCACTCGCTGACGCCGCGCCAGTCCTGCGCCTGCGCCAATGCGAAGCTGCGATGGAGATCCGGTTCATGACACGAATACTGCCGATCGATGAGCGCATCGGCGAGTCGGCGCCACAGCGGTGTGAGCAGATCTCGCGCTTGCGACCCGAGCAAGCGTCGCGCTGCCGGTGTGATCTCGAGCAGCGCTGTGAGTGCGTCCTCGGGCTTGCTGATGGGCTGACTCAGAGCGCCAAGCGTCGCCGTCAAGCGATCGAAGGCCCCGAGATCCGCATGATTCGGAGCCTGCTCGTACAAACGATCCAGTTGCCGTTGCGCTTCGGGGAGCTCGTGTGCGGCGAGCGCGCGTGCGATGCCATTCGTCAATGCGACGATCGGGTTGTCGAAGAACAAATCCATCTGCGGCGCGGTTTGCGCCGGCGTGTAACGCGCGGCGAGCAGCCGATGCAGCTGCGCATCCGCACTGCATCGCAACGGTTTCGTCGCAGCTCGTGTGCTGCCCCAGGGATGAAACTCCTGCAGCTGCTCGACGAGCCCGATGTTGCGCGCATAGGCGGCGGCTTCTTCGATCGGGGCCTTGATCTTGTCCGCGGCGCCCATGAGCACGCCGTCGAGAAAGTCGACTTCGCCGCGACGCCAGCGCTCGTAGTCGTCATAGATGAGCCGGCATGTACCGAGGAGCAGCTCGAGCGTCGTGTATGCGCCTTGCTCGCTGAGCTGCGCATCGACGACGGCTTGGATCGTGGCATCGACCTTCATGGAGCGAACAGCGCCTCGATGTCGGCTGCGCTCCACTGCGAAGGCGCAGCGGCCTGCTGCGTATAGAGCTGGCTCGCCAACGTGTGTTTGTCCGCCTGCAATTGCATGATCTTTTCCTCGATCGTGCCTTGTGCAATGAGCTTGTAGACGAAGACCGGTTGGTCCTGGCCGATGCGATGTGCGCGATCGGTCGCTTGTGCCTCGACGGCCGGATTCCACCACGGATCATAGTGAATGACGGTGTCGGCAGCGGTCAGATTCAGGCCCACGCCACCGGCTTTCAGGCTGATCAGAAATAGTGGCGCGGCGCCCGACTGAAAGCGCTGCACGATCTCGGTCCGCTGCCGGGTTTCGCCGGTCAGCAGGCAATACGGAATGGATAGATCCTCTACGACGGCCTCGATGAGTTGCAGCATCGAGGTGAATTGAGAGAACAGCAGGATGCGCCGTCCTTCGGCCACGAGCTCGGGTAGCACGGTCCGCAGCCAGTCGAGCTTGGCGGAAGGAATGCCGCGAGTCTCGTCATCGTCGCGCACCAAGCGCGGGTCGCAGCACACCTGCCGCAGCTTCAACAATGCATCGAGCACGGTGATGTGACTGCGAGCGAGTCCCTGTGTCTGAATGACCTCCTGAACGCGTCGATGCATCGCGAGACGAATGCCGTCATAGAAATCGCGTTGGGCGTCCTCGAGCACGAGCGACTCGACGATCTGTGTCTTCGGTGGTAATTCGCGCGCCACTGCTTGCTTCGTGCGCCTCAGCACGAATGGAGCGATTCTGCGGCTCAACGCCTGTGCGCGTTTCTCGTCGCCATGCTTCTCGATCGGCGTGCGGTACAGACGCTGAAATTCACGTTCAGCGCCGAGCAGGCCGGGTTGCAGAAAATCGAACAACGACCACAACTCGCCGAGATGGTTCTCCATCGGTGTACCCGTGAGGCACAGCCGATGCTGCGCGCGCAGCGCTCGTGCCACCTGGGATACGTGCGCCCGTGGATTCTTGATCGTCTGCGCCTCATCGAGGATCAGAAAATAGAATTCGCGGCTCAGCAGAAACTCGCTGTCGATCTGCAGCAGCGGATAGCCTGTGATCACGATATCCGCATCCTTCACGGCTGCGAACAGTTCTTTGCGTCTGCTGCCATGGAGCGTGAGCACGCGTAGCGCAGGGGCGAAGCGGCGCAACTCCTCTCGCCAATTGCCGATTACGCTCACGGGCGCGACGATCAACGAAGGGGCGTGTAGGCGACCCGCTGCTTTCTCTAATGCGAGATGCGCCAGCGTTTGCACAGTCTTGCCGAGCCCCATGTCATCCGCGAGGATGCCGCCAAGACGATACCGGCGCAGGAACTGCAGCCAACCGAGTCCTTCCTGCTGATAAGCGCGCAATGTCGCTCCGAAATCCGTGGGCGGCTCGACTGCAGCGATGCCGGAAAAGCTCGCCAACTCCTGAACCAATGTTTTCAGCGCGCCATCGGCGGCGCGCACCTGCGCCCCGTCCAACTCCATCGTGAGCTGCGCAATCCGGTGAGCATGCGTAGCGGGCATGGCCAGCGCTTCATCGTCCTGGAGGCTATGTTGCTCGTGCAGTTCGACGAGCGTGTGCGCGATGCGGTCAATGCGCTCCATCGGCACCGACACATGCTGGCCGTCATCGAGCCGGATCAGCAAGCGCTCGCCGATGCGTAGGCAAGATCCTCCCATGTCCGACAGTGAGGACTGCAAATAGCTGACGAGGAGCGGCAGCAGGTTGATCGATTGGCCGTCGAGCGAGATGCCAAGGCGCAGATCGAACCAGTCTTCTTTGCGCGCAGTGTTGATGTCGGCGTACCAAGCATCTGGCGCGGCAATGCGATAGGGAAAGGAGTCCTCCACGCAGATCGACCACCCCTGTGCCTGCAATGCCGGCACGCCGTCCATCATGAACTCGAGCCAGGCTGTTGCGCTCTGATCGACAGAGGGAAGGTGCTCGTCCAGTTGCGCTAGAAAACGCTGTTCGGCACCGTGGTCGCGGGCGATTTCCCAGCACACATCGCTATCGGGCTCGGGGCTCATGAAACGCGCAGCGCCGCTCGAGCCCAGCGAACGGTTGTCCACGTCGAGGCCGTTGTAAACGAAACGCACAGTGGCGGTCGGTCCGCTCGACAACACGAGTCTCGGATGGAGACTGGCGAACGATTGAGTCCGTATCGAGAGCGCACGTAGCAGGGGGAACGCACTGCTGCCCGTCTCCCGGATCTGTTCATTGGTAGCAGGCACCTGTTCGGGGACGATCGGCGGTCGATGGACGTAGGTGCGTAACAGATGCATCGGATGAGCCGTCCGCACCGGGCCCCAGGTGTTGCTGTCAGCATCGATGTACGCAGAAGGATCGAGGCTCAGCAGCACGCGGACGTTGCCGGGTGCTTGCGGACGCAGTCGCTGCTCGCCGTTCGGCAGGACTTCCCAAAGAAACTGTACGTCTCTCGGAGCGCCGGCTTCTAATGGCGCTCGGCTCGAGGATCGCCAGAACGCCCGGCCCGTGGCCGCGCTCTGCCGGAACACCTGTGCGCCCCCTTCGCCCTGCAGAGTCCAAGGCCCGTTCGAACGCAATCCCGCAAGCAGGCCGATGATCTCCTTGTCGCGAGCATCGACGTAGCGAGGCAACTCGTTGTGTGGCCCGGCCGCGTGCAACGCGAACGCGACGAGGCTCGCGACATCGAAGGAGCCGCTGTTTGCAGGTATGTGGCCGATCCAGAGCGATACCTGAATGCAGTCGCTCCAACCGTCGCTGCCCAAGACACCTTCGAATAGATAGTAGAGAGCCTGTTGTTGCCCAGAACCCGAACCGGCCGCACGCACTGAGAATGCTGTTGAGGTTGGACGGGTGGTCGTGGCTACAGCGGCTGAACTGCGCATCGCTGCAAGCGCGACCGCCACCACATGTGCGCAATGCGCGCGCTCGCCACAGCTGCATTCGCCTTCGAGCCCATCGAATCGGGTGGCGTGCGCACGTCGAATGTAGACACGATGCGCGTTGGCCGCGGAGGATGAGTGCGCCACGATACCCGTGACGACGAGACCGCCTTGCAGCAGTCGGACATCGCGCACGTAGCTGCCCGCGAGCAACTGCTCGGCAGCGGCACAGGACGCTTCGCCGAACAATCTGCGCAACTGTTCGTCAGTACTGGATTGGGCAGTGGACACGGCTGAGACAGCCGCTCGATGGACGGCTCATTGAAGGGCAGCGGAGCTGGGAAGAGGGCGGGAAATGTACCCTGTGCGGGCAGGGTTGGGTATCTCCACTACTTGAATAGAATTTCCTTGCGCCCGCCCGCGATCACGGTAGCTACATCGAGCAGCACCCAAGGTAACGCAAGCCCACCGGGTGCTGCGAGATAACGCGGCTCCCACACGGGCTGAAATTTCTCTTTGTAGCGTCTGAGCCCCTCGAAGTTATAGAAATGTCCGCCGACATCGAACACGAAGTTGTCGATGCGATGCCACGCGGGTGCGAGGTAGTGCTGCTCGAGGCCCGAGAGCGGCGCCATGCCGAGATTGAACCACTGATAGCCTTGCCCTTTCGCCCACAGAATGGCTTCGACGAACAGGTAGTCCATGATGCCGCTCGGCGCATGGGCACCGTAGCGCATCAGATCGACCGAGATTTCATGCCGGTTGGCGGTCGGCCAGAGATTGGCGAACGCGACGATTTCGCCGTGGCGTCGTACGAGGGCGATCGGGAAGTTCTGTAGATACTCAGGTTGGAAGTAACCCACAGAGAAGCGCTTCTCGTGAGCAGACTTCGTTGTGAGCCAATCCTGCGACACTGGGGCTAGCTGCTGCAGCAACTCGGTTGCAATCGGCGGCGTCACGATCTCGAAGCTCGCGCCTTCGCGCTCCGCTTTGCGACGCACGGTGCGGAACTCCGCGCGCTGACGGCCTTCGAGCGTGAATTGCGGCAGCGGCACACGCGCTTCCTCGCCCAATTTCAATAGGGCGAGCCCGAGATCGACGTACAGCGTGAGCAACTCGGGTGTGACTTGATAGAAGACCGTCCAACCATCGTATTCGTCGGAAAGCTCGCGGAACGACCAGGCCAGTTCCGAGGCTCGCGCACCGGGTGTGTTCACACTCAGCACGGGATCGCCCATGGCGATCCAGCTGCGGCCGCTCGCTTGATACATGATGAAGGCGTCGTTGTCGGGATGGAGCAGCACGCGCTTGTCGCCAAGTAAAGCGAGTGCGGCCGTGGCACGCGAGTTATTCGCGACGATGGAGGGAATCTGCGGCAGATTCGCGAGTTCGTCGCGAACACCGACGGGGGCGTGCGGCGAGAGCCATGCGTGCGCGATGAACGCGGCCGTCAGCAGGCTGACCACGAGCGTGGCGCGCAACATGCGCGGCGCATCGCTCTCGAAGGCAAAGGTCCACCACAGCTCGTTCGAGTACTGCACGTGTCGATTCGCCAGAAAGCCGATCCACACGACGACGCCCACGATCATCGCGACACCGAGCAGCCAGCGCAGATTGAATTTCGATTCGAGGAGCGCTGCCCGTCGATAGAACGCGGCGCGCGATGAATATAGGATGCCCGCGATGATCAGGAGAACCGTCGCCTCCTCGTAATCGAGACCTTTGAGCAAGGAAAGGGCAGCGCCGCCGAACAGCAGTAGTAGCGCAATCTGCCAGGCAAGCCCGACGCGCCGCATGAGCGCGCGCGACAAAATGATGAGTCCGAGTCCCGCGACGCTTCCGAGCAGGTGTGAAATTTCCAGAACTGGCAGCGGTAGAACTTGTTCGAGCCCACGCAGGCGCGGTGCTGCACCGGGGATTGCGCCCGACACGAGGAGCACAGCGCCCGCGAGCAGGACGAGCATTCCCATCGCCAGCGGCGCTGCCGCCGAAACCCAGTCGCGAGCGAAGCCCGCTACCACGCGCACGCGATGACGCTGTAGCCACGCCTCATGTCCTAGCAGCACGACTGCCGCAAGAACGAACGGCAACACGTAATAGATGATGCGATACGCGATCAGCGAGGCGAGCAGCTCGTCGGCTGGCGCACGGGGTAGCGCAAGCACGATGACGGATTCGAGCACACCTAGGCCGCCAGGCACGTTGCTGACCAACACGGCGATCTGGCTCAGCACGTAGATGGCCAGCAACGCGGAGTAGGAAATCTGCACGGACTGCGGGAGCAGCACATACATGCACAGCGCCGCGATGCAGAGGTCGAGGGCTGCGATAGCCGTTTGTGCGAGCGACATCCCGACGTTCGGCAGTTGCAAAGACCAACCACGCAGGACGAGCGGCGCGCGTCGCTGCTCCACCCAGAAAAGGTACCCGACGAAGGTGGCGATCAGCACGACACCCAGCACCGTGACGCTCCACGGCGGCAAGCGCAGCAGCATCGCCGATTCAATCGGCTCGAACAGGAGCGCAAGCGCCACGAGGACGATGGAGCCCAACGCAGTCGTGAGGATGCAAAAAGCGCTCATCACAGCTACATCGGCGGTCGGGATGCCCACCGAGCCGTAGAGGCGCACTCGGACAGCGGCACCGCTCAAGCTGACGAACCCGACGTTGTGGCCAATGGCGAATGCGGTGAACGAGGTGAGCACGGTGCGCGCCCAGTGCACCTTCTGTTTGATGTAGCGCAGCGCGAGAAAGTCGTAGCCGCATAGGAGCAGATAGCTCGCGAGCGCTGCGGCAGCGGCGATCAGCTCTGCCCGAAGCGGCAATGCGCGCAAATGCGCGAAGACCTCGTGGAGGTGATAGCCGGCCAATGTCCGGTGCAACAGCCAGAGCACCAGCGCGAGCAGGCCAGCGGAGAACAGCGGCGTGAGCCATTTGCGCGGCGGCGGTGGCGCAGCCGGTAGCGGTACGGCGCTCATGAACGATGGCGGTCAGTCGCTGTGTCAGTCAGGAGGCGAACGCTTCCGAGGTCCATGGCGCGCAGTGGCTTCTTGATCGATGGCGCATGATAACGTCAGCGGCCGCACATCCGTCACGACTACCCATGGTCAATTGCTCCAAGCGCGTTTTTGGAATTGTGACTGCCTTAGTGCTTGTTGTGGCGGTCGCTGTCCTGGCGTACTGGCTGCGGCTCCGACCTGACAACGTGAAGCATGGCGAGTTTGGGGTGAGCGATCTGCCGCTCGTGGAGGTACTCCCGCCGCACGCGACGCAACCTGCGTTCGCGATTCTCTATTCGGGCGACGGCGGTTGGCGGGATCTCGACAGGGCGCTCGCGGGCATACTGGCGAGGAAGGGAATGCCTGTCGTCGGTTACGACACGTTGAGTTACTTCTGGCGCGAGAAGTCGCTTGAAACCGCCGCTCGAGATCTCGAGCGCGTCATTCGCTTCTACCGTGCGCGGTGGGAACGGAATGAAGTCGTGCTCATCGGCTTTTCATTCGGCGCTGACGTGATGCCGTTTCTCTACAACCGGCTGCCTGAAAATGTGCGCTCGAGCGTGAAGCTCGTGTCGCTCCTCTCGCCCGGGCGCGGTGCCGCCTTTTCAGTGAATCCCACCGAGTGGGTACACATCAAGACCCGTAGCGAGAAGGTTACGCCTATTGCTCCAGAGCTCGCCAAGCTACCGGCTGCGATCGTGCAATGTGTATATGGCGAGGCGGAAGCCCCGGAGAGCGTGTGTGTGCTGCCCGCTGCGGCGGGAACTCACGTGCTGCGTAAACCCGGGGGGCACCACTTCGACGAAGACTACGATCGGCTCGCCGATGAAGTGCTCGCCGCCCTCGTAAGGTGAGCGCTGCCGATCTTTCGACAGCGCTCGTGCAGCGGATCAGGAAGCAGGGGCAGGGGCGGGCGGAGTTGCCGCAGCAGCTTCTGCGGGTGCTTGTGCTTCCGCGGCAGGCGCAGCCTTCTTCTCAACCTTCGCGTTCTTGCGCAGCTCGGCCAGATATTCCTGGAGGTGCTTGCGCTGCACCAGATTACGCACCTGTTCCTTCACGTCGTTGAAGGCCGGTGCTTCGCCCGAGCGCACGTCTTCGAGCCGAATGACGTGCCAGCCGAACTGGCTTTGCACTGGCTCCTGCGTGTACTTGCCTTTCTCGAGCTTGGATACGGCATCGCTGAACGGCTTCACCATCGAGTCGAGACCGAACCAGTCGAGGTCACCACCCTTCGCAGCGGATCCCTTATCCGTCGACTTGGCTTGCGCGATCTTGGCGAAATCGCCACCCGCCGCGAGGTCCTTGATGATCTGATCCGCAGTCGCCTTGTCTTCCACCAGGATGTGGCGCGCGCGATATTCCTTCGGCATCTCGGCGACGCGCGCGTCGTACTCGGGCTTCAGCTCGTCATCCTTCACGGGATGTTCGGCCATGTATTTCTGCAAATGTGCATCGACCAAGACGTTCATGCGGGCGAGCGCAATCTGATCCTTGGTCTTCTGCTGATTGGTCACGCCGGCCTTCTCGGCCGCTTCGGCCGCGAGCTGCATGTTGATGAACTGATCGAGCAGCTCAGCGCGATGCTCCGGCGGAATCTCTCGGCCGCTTTGCCGCTGCAGGGTGTCGATGTAGAGGTCGAACATCGACTGGGTGATCGGTTTGCCGTTCACCGTTGCGAGCACCGGATTGGGTTCCGCTGCCTTCTTGCCATCAGCCGGGACATTCGACTTCCCGCACCCAGCGAGCAGCACGGCTGCACACACCAGTCCGCTCAACGTCAGCCATGAATCGAATCGCTTGGTCATTGCCATCTCACTATTGGGAGGAGGAGGAAGACGCTTCGGCAACCGTGGAGGCTTCGATGCCGAGCGCGTGAATGTCAGTTTGCATGAGCGGACCCAACGCTCGGTAGACGAGTTGATGCCGCGCGACAGCGCGCATGCCCGCGAAGACGTCGGACACGATGCGCACCCGATAATGGCCGCGACCGTCTCGGGCGCCTGCATGGCCCGCATGCAGGTGGCTATCGTCGATGACCTGGAGCGCGACCACAGGCATCGCTGCACGGATCGCCGCTTCGATGCGAGCGAGTCGGTCGGTGGGGCAGAGCGGTGCGTCGTTCACGGCAGCGCCTTGATGAACGGCAGGACCTGTACATCCGCGAACATGCCCGCGTGTGCATAGGGATCGCTGCGTGCCCATTCTCGGGCATCGGCGAGCGAGGGGAATTCCGCCACGATCAGACTGCCGGTGAAACCGGCCGGGCCGCCTTCTGCAGCAGCGACGGTGGGGTGCGGTCCGGCCAGCACGAGCCGACCTTCATCGACCAGGCGCTGCAGGTACTCGAGATGCTTCGGCCGTGTTTGCTTGCGCAATTCGAGGCTCTCCGGGACGTCGCGGCACAGGATGGCGAACAGCATGTCAGGGAGTGCTCCGTTGATCGGAGGTCGATGCATCGACGGGCTGTCCCTTGCTCGAAATCCAGGCGCTCTGGATGACGATGAACAGCACAGTGAGGCCAAGCACGCCGAACAGCTTGAAATTGACCCACGTGGCTTCGGCGAAGTTGTAGGCCACGTACAAGTTGGCCGCACCCATGACGAGGAAGAACACCACCCAGCTCAAGTTGAGCCGCGTCCAGCTGCGCCTCGGCAATTCGACGTGAGTGCCGAGCATGCGTTGCACGAGCGGCTGGCCGCCAATGAATTGGCTCGCTAGGAAACCGATCGCGAACAGCCAATTGACGACGGTTGGCTTCCACTGGATGAACTGTTTGTCGTGCACGAGCAGCGTGAGGCCGCCGAATACGAGCACGAGCCCGGCCGAAATGAGCGCCATCGTGCTGACCCTCCGGTGGCGGAGCCACTGCACCGCCGTCTGCACGATCACCGCGGCGATAATGACGCCCGTCGCAACGTAGATGCCCGCGAGCTTGTACGCGACGAAGAAGGCGATGACTGGAAGGAAGTCGAACAACAACTGCATGGGGCGCCTCGGACGACGTGCCCGAGTCTTCAACGGGGGCGCGTATCATACTGAAAACCCTGGCCTGACAAAGTTGCGAATGCCGAGCCGTTACCTAGAAATCCATCCCATCAACCCGCAGCACCGATTGATTCGCCAAGCCGTGGAGATCATTCGCGGCGGCGGCGTCATCGTTTATCCCACGGACTCTTGCTACGCGCTCGGATGTCATGTCGGGGACAAAGCCGCGATGGAACGCATTCAGCGCATTCGCGAGACTGACAAGCACCATCATTTCACGCTGGTCTGTCGCGATCTGTCGGAGATTGCGAAATACGCGCGCGTGAACAATCAACAGTATCGATTCCTGCGCAGTCTCACTCCCGGGCCCTATACCTTCCTGTTGCAAGCGACGCGCGAGGTGCCGAAGCGTTTGCAGAATCCCAAGCGACGCACGATTGGGATTCGCGTACCGGAGCACGTGGTGTCGCAACTGCTACTGGAGGAGTTGGGCGAGCCGCTCATGAGCTCAACGCTGCTGCTGCCCGGCGATGACCTACCGATGACGGATGGGCATGAGATCCAGGAACGACTGCTGCACTTTGTCGACGCAGTGATCGATGGGGGCAACTGTGGACTCGAGCCGACAACCGTGATCGACCTTGCTGGCCCGGCGCCCGTCCTCGTGCGTCAAGGCCGGGGTCTCGTGCCCCAGCTCGCTGAGAATGCCTGAGCGCCACGATCGAGCGAGCTCTGCGTATAATTCGCCAGACGCGTCGCGGGCTGGCTCTGAATCTCAAGACTTGCTCGTAAGTTCTTAATTCATAACAGATGCACGCCCGGAAACCGGTGTCGTGCCGTCCAAGGGATTTCTCACTTTGAGCTCAACGATCGTTGCGAATCGGCGCGTTCTTTCCGGCATGCGGCCGACGGGGGCATTGCACCTTGGCAATTACCACGGAGCGCTGCGCAACTGGATCGATCTGCAATATCAGTATGAGTGCTTCTTCTTCGTCGCCGACTTGCATGCACTCACGACGGGCTACGAGCAGACGGATCAGCTCGAAGACAACGTTTGGCAGCTCGTGATCACGTATCTCGCGGCCGGTCTGAATCCGTCCGCGTGCACGCTCTTCATTCAGTCGCGCGTGCCGGAACATGCGGAGCTTCACCTGCTCTTATCGATGATTACCTCGCTCGGGTGGCTCGAGCGTGTGCCGACTTACAAGGACCAGCAGGAGCAGCTCAAGGATCGCGATCTCGCGACGTATGGTTTCTTGGGTTATCCGCTGCTGCAGGCAGCTGACATTCTTCTCTATAAACCCGCGTACGTGCCGGTCGGAGAAGATCAAGTTGCGCACGTCGAGATCACTCGCGAGGTCGCGCGCCGCTTCAATCATCTGTATGGCCGCGAGCCGGACTTCGAAGCGAAAGTGGAACGCGCGCTCAAGTCTTTGGGTGGCAAGAACGGAGCGCGCTACAAGGAGTTACGCAAGCTCTATCAAGAACAAGGTGACGAGAGCGCGCTGGCAAAAGCACGCGGCATGCTGGAAGGCAATCCGCGTTTGACTGTCGCCGATCGCGAACGCCTGCAAGGCTATCTCGAGGGTACTGGCCGCACGATTCTGACCGAGCCCGACACGTTGCTGACGTCGACACCGAAAGTGCCCGGCCTCGATGGCCGCAAGATGTCGAAGTCTTACGGCAATACCATCGGCTTGCGCGAAGATCCTGATGTGGTCGCGAAGAAGATGAAGGGCATGATGACCGACCCGGCGCGTCAGCGTCGCACCGATCCGGGCGATCCGGAAAAGTGCCC
>CBJNAT010000025.1:0-12098 GCA_966434585.1 uncultured Gammaproteobacteria bacterium
GACACGTCGTAGTCGGGCAGGAACACCAGCTTCAATTTGTCGCCGACGCGCTCGTCGTTGTTGATGACCTGCGCGACGTTGTTGATGAGCTTGATGATCGCCTTCGCCACCACGTAGCCCGGCGCTGCCTTGCCCGCCATGATGACGACACGCGGCACGATGTCGAGCTGCGGGTTGCGCACGATGCGCAGATAACGCACGACGACGTGCAGCAAATTGAGCAGCTGACGTTTGTATTCGTGAATGCGCTTCACCTGCACATCGAACAGCGCATCTGGACTGATCGCGATGCCATTCAAGTCGCGCACGGTGCGCGCAAGCCGTTCCTTGTTGGCGCGCTTGAGGGCACGGAAGCGCTCGCGAAAGCCGTGGTCGTCGGCGGCCCACTTCAGGCGCTCGAGCTCTTCGAGATCGTTCTCCCAGGCCGAGCCCAGATGCTCCGTGAAGAGCTGCGACAAGCCGGGATTGGCCTGCTTCAACCAGCGACGCACGGCAATGCCGTTGGTCACGTTGGTAAAGCGTTGGGGCCACATCTCGGCGAAGTCGGCAAAGATCGTTTCCTGCATCAGCTGCGAATGGAGCTTGGCGACGCCATTCACCTTGTGGCTGCCGATGACCGACAGCGATGCCATGCGCACACGGCGATCGCCTTCCTCGCCGATGAGCGACATGCGCCGACGGCGGTCCATGTCGTTGGGGTGCCGCGCGCTCACTTCCTCGAGGAAGTCGCGGTTGATTTGGTAGATGATCTGCAAATGACGCGGCAGCAGCCGCTCGAAGAAGGAGACCGGCCAAGTCTCGAGCGCTTCCGGCAGGAGCGTGTGGTTCGTATAGCTGCACACGGCACGAGTGATGTTCCAGGCCTCGCTCCACTCGACTTGATGCTCATCGACGAGCAATCGCATCAACTCGACGATCGTGAGCGCCGGATGGGTGTCGTTGAGCTGGATCGCAAGCGCATCCGGTAAGTCCTGCAACGAGCGGTGCTCGGCCAGGTGTTCCGTGAGCAAGTCCTGGAGCGAGGCGCTGACGGCGAAATACTGCTGCTTGAACCGCAGCTCCTTGCCTTGCGGTGTGCTGTCGTCCGGGTAGAGCACGCGCGAAAGGTTCTTCGCCTCGATCTGCTCGGCCACCGCGGCGGCGTAGTTGCCGCCATTGAAGTGCTCGATTCGGAAAGAGGCGATCGCCTCCCCAGACCACAGGCGCAAGTGATTCACCGTGGGGCTGCGATTGCCAGGGATGAGCATGTCGTATGCGACGGCCCAGACATCCTGTGTATCCACCCACTTGTATTGCACGCGGCCGCGCTCGTCGCGGTGCGCCTGACACTGCCCACCGAAGCGCACGCGATAGCGGATGCCGCCTCGACCGCTTTCCCAGAAGTTGCGATACGCGAGCCACGAGCTCGCGACTTCGCGCTGACTGCCGTCGGGCTGGATCTGCTGAGTGAAGATGCCGTAGTCGTAGCGAATGCCGAAGCCCACAGCCGCATACCCGAGCGTTGCCAGAGAATCTAGAAAGCAGGCTGCCAGACGTCCAAGGCCACCGTTGCCCAGTCCGGGATCTTCTTCTTCCGCCGCCACTGCATCGAGGTCATAGCCCATGCTGAGCAGCGTCTCGCGCGTCTCTTCCAGAACGCCATCGTCGAAAGCGGAAAGCGCGTTGACCAGGCTGCGGCCGAGCAGAAATTCCATGGAGAAGTAGCACACGCGCTTGACGCGCGCCTGCGAGACGCGGCGACGAGTGGCGAGCCATCGTTCCGACATCTCCTCGCGCACAGCGATCGCCAGCGCATCATAAACGTCGCGGCGGGTCGCGATCTCGAGGCTCTTGCCGAGCGAACGTTCGAGACGATCGACGATCGCATCGCGCACGGCCCCACGCCGCAGCGGCACGGAACCAGCGAGGCTGCCCTTGCGGGCCGAAGCTTTCATCGGATTCGACACGGCGGTGGCTCGACAGTCCTCAGTTTCGACTACTGCACGTCCAGCACGCGCTCGGCCACGATGCGCCAGGAGTTCGCTTCGCGCAGCAGCGTCAATTCCTTACGTAGCGTGTTGGAGCCGAAGCGCTGCTTGAAGCTTACGATGCGCCTGTCATCGCCCTCGTTACGCACCTGCAGGTCTTCGAGTTGGGCACTCGGCACTGGGCCGGTCGCGATCTGCTCGCGACGTTCGCTCAGCCAAGGCCCGCGACCTGCGTCCGAAGGCGCAACGAATGCATCCGAATACACCGCGAGCACACCATCAGCATTGCGATCGGCCCAATCCTGTGCCCAACTGGCGACGACTTGCTCGGGGGTACGTGCCACCCGGCCAGCCGAGCCGAAGTACGAAGGTGGCGACTCCAAGCACGCGCCACGTTGCGGCTGTTGCGGCGCGGCGTTCGTTGCTGCAGGCGGCACCACCAGGGCTGCGCTTCTATCCGGCTGTGCCATGCCTTCGGGCACACGCAACGGAGGCTGATCTTTGGCGAAGCGATAGTCGCCTTTCAGCGTTTCGCAGGTCGGCGAGGAATTGCAGCCCGCGAGAAACGAGCCCAGCGAGACAGCCAGGAGAATGCGAAAGCCGGGGCGAACGGCTAGGCAGACGCGTGCCCAAGTCACGAGTTTCGAGTTCAAGACAACACTCTGGAAAAACGATGAGTCATGCCTGCGGCGCACAACCGCCGGAGAATGGCCTTGCACCGTACCGTCGTGCCGCCGTCCTGTCCATAAGAAAGCCCTTGTTTCGAAAGGCGGGATCGGCTGCCACGTCTGTCAGCGCAGGCGTGCGCGCAGGCGCGCGATTTCCTCCGGCAGAAGCCCGATCTCCTCGAGGAAGGCGCGGATCCCGCCCCGCTGTTCGAGGTAGTCCAGCATGTTGTACACGCCTTCTTCAGGACAACGCACGGACTGTTCGATCTCCATCCGGTCGACCTCGCTATAACGCCGCACATACGCGTCCAGCAGGTTGGGCCCACTTACTGCGTAGTCGTATGCGATGGCCTCGGGGGTGACATCGGCGAGAGTCAGCAGCAACGCGCTGATCACGCCCGTGCGGTCCTTGCCGGCGACGCAGTGAAACAGCAGCGGCTCGGAGGATGCCTCGCTGATCGCCTGTAACACTTGCTGCAACTCGGCGCGCGTATGTTCCAACACCGCGCACTTCCACATCTCCTTGGCGCAGTCGAGTCGCACACCTTGCCAGTCCGTCGAGTTGCCGACGAGCAGCGAAATACGTCGATAACTCACATGCGGCAGGGCCGTGGAGATCGGCGATGGACTCTCCTTGGCCTCTTCGGGCCAGCGCAAATCAATGACCGTGCTCACGCCAAACCGGCCGAGTGCATCGATACCTTCAGGCGTGAGCTGCACGAGATCGTCGGCGCGAAGCAACGATCGCCACTTCGTCGTATCGCCATCGATCGTGGGATAGCCACCGAGGTCGCGGGCGTTCAGCAAAGCAGGAAAATTCAGGACGCGGCGAGAATCGTGCATCGATGTTGGCGGTCGGCGAGGTGAAAAGCGCAGGGTAGCCCAGTCGCGACTGGCGCGTTAACGCAATGCTCTGGAGCCGGCACGCGCGCGAATCATCGGCAACAGATGCTGCACGTCGACGGGTTTCACGAAATGATCGTCGAAGCCCGCGGCCAGGGCCCTTTCGCGATCATGCAGCTGGCCATAACCGGTGATCGCAATCAGCAGCGGATGCGGCCCCGACTTGCGATTGCGGATGTAACGACACAGCTCGTAGCCGTCCATCCCAGGCATGCCGATGTCGAGTAATGCAACCGGGAAGCGGTTCGCCTCGAACTTGCGCACAGCATCTGCACCCGAGTAGGACGTCATTGCAGCGATGCCAGCTGACTCGAGGCTCATAGCAAGCGACTCGGCTGCATCCGCCTGGTCATCGACGACGAGCACGCATGGACCAGCGCTGTGCGCGGCCGGAGAGTCGGGCGCAGCCGCGCGCGAGGCTGGCAAGCGCACCACGAACTCGCTGCCCCTGCCGACGCCTTCGCTGCGAGCCTCGATGGAGCCGCCATGCAGCTCAGCGAGCTTGCGTGCCAACGCAAGTCCGACGCCGAGACCGCCCTCGCCACGATCGAGCGCACGCTCTCCCTGAACGAACAAGTCGAAGACACGCGCGATCATGTCACCCGGGATGCCGAGCCCATTATCGCTTACGCCGATCAGCGCGACTCGGCCGTCGAAGCGCACCGTCGCTTCGATGCGTCCGCCGGGCTCCGTGTACTTGGCGGCGTTGTTCAGCAGGTTGGTGAAGAGCTGCACCAGTCGCGCCATGTCGCCATGGACGAGCAGTTGCTGGTCCTGCGGCAACACGAGCGAATGCTTGCGTGCGGAGATCAGCGGCGCCGCCGACTCCGCGGCCCGTTCCAGCACTTCGTGCAGCGCAACCGACTCGCGCTGCAGCTCGATCTTGCCGCTGCGGATGCGGCTCGCATCGAGCAGATCGTCCACCATGCGCGAGAGATGATCGAGCTGACGTTGCAGGATGTCGCTCGCTTTGACGACCGGGGGCGATTGCCCCGCGTGTTGGATGACGTACGCTGCATTGCGAATCGACCCGAGCGGATTGCGCAGCTCGTGGCCGAGCATCGCGAGAAATTCGTCCGTGTGCCGTGCCGAGCGTTCGAGCGCGCGCACGCGGTCGCGCTCCGTGACATCACGCGTGATCTTGGCGTAACCCCGAATCGACCCGTCCGCATTACGAATCGCAGTGATCACCACGTTCGCCCAGAACTCGGTCCCATCCTTGCGCACGCGCCAACCCTCGTCCTCGAAGCGGCCGTACTCGCGTGCCGCGCGCAGCTCGCGTTCCGGCCAGTTTCGCTCGATCGCATCGGGTGGATAGAAGACGGAGAAATGCCGCCCGATGATCTCCTCGGCTCGATAACCTTTGAGCCGTTCCGCGCCGACATTCCAGCTCGCAATCCGGCCGTCCGCGTCCAGCATGAAAATCGCGTGGTCCACGACGGCGTTCACGAGCAGCCGAAAGCGCTCCTCGCTGTCGCGCAGCTGCTGCTCGTGTTCGAGACGCTGCGTCAAATCGCGTGTGATCTTGGCAAAGCCTCGTAATTGACCGTCGCGGTCCTTCAGTGCCGTGATCACGATATTGGCCCAGAAGCGCGTGCCGTCCTTGCGTAGCCGCCATCCTTCCTCTTCGTAACGACCTGCGCTCTCCGCGATGCGCAACTCCGTTGCAGGCCAGTCTCGGGCGAGGTCCTGCGGTGTATAGAACGTGGAGAAGTGGCGCCCGAGAATTTCCGCCTCCTCGTAACCCTTGATGAGACGCGCGCCTGTGTTCCAGCTCGCGATGTGCCCAGTCGGCGTCAACAGAAAGATCGCGTAGTCGCGTACGTCTTGTACGACGTGCACGAACATCTCAGAGTCGACGCCATCGGGCGTTACGATTCCGGTATGTGGCAGAACGGGTGTTTCAGGCATCGATGCTGTCTGGAGATAGTTGTGCCCAGGCCAGGTCGGGTTTGGATCCACGCGTGAGCAAGCGGCGCCGTCAAGCGCCAGCGGACACTCGTAACGGAGTCTAACGCTCGATGGTGAACTCTAGATCCGCGGCCTGGGCTTCTCCGGACTCGGTGCGCAGCAGCCAGTGGTCGCTGATCGTGTAGCGCATCTTGAGCGTGTTGATCGCTTCCGTGAGCGAAATGCCATAACTCACGAATAGCCGGGGGGATAGGAACTTACCGAGCACCAGCGCTGCGCCGTTTACGCTGTCCGACTGCACGCCCACTTCCTCCAGGCCGATCTTGCGGCCCAACTGCGAGGCGAGCAAGCCACCGCCTTGCAGCGCGAGCGTGTTGCCCGCGGAGCCGGTCCTCTGGGCGTCGAGGTTTTGATACTCATCGAGCGGTTTGCCCACGAGCAGATATTCGACGATTTGCGTCTGCGGCATCGACGGCTCGGAGAAGAACGACAGACGCGGTGCCCGTAGCGTGCCGCGAACGTTTACGCCGAGCTTGATCTCTTCGAGCTTGCGCTCAGCCTGGATATCCAGCGCCGGATCGTCGAGCGGCGTGTTGTCCATCAGCAGGCGACCGCGCGTGATCTCGAGCTTCTGTCCATAAGCCTCGTACTTGCCCTCCTTCACGCTCAGCTCGCCGCGACCCATCGGTTTCTCGCCCGTGTGCACGACCGAAGTGACTTCTCCCTGCAGGCGGCCCTGGAGCCCGAACGTATCCAGGCGCACGTCATTGCCAATCACCGTTCGGACGGTGCTCGAGACCACGAAGCGGCTGGCTTTCTGGTCGACAGAATCGTTCACGAAACGAGCGTCTTCCGACACGCGTACCGCGCCGCTCAAATCCACCGGTTGAATGCGTGCGCTCGGAATGAGTACTTGACCGGTGACATCGATCTCGTCGCCGGCGAGCTGGAATTTCATATCGGGCGATGCCACGACCCGATACTCGGGCAGATCTGCCACCAGCAACTCTTGGCCCGATAGACGCAGCACGCCTTGCAGCTCGCGATTCGACCACTCGAAATCGCCATTCGCTCGTAAGTGCCCATCGCCCGCGCGGGCCGTCGCTTCGAACTCGAGTCCGGTGTCCTGCAGATCCGCCGTTACCTGCAACTCGCGCAAGGCGAGATTGACTCTATAAAAGTCGAGCTCGCCGTCCTTGAGCGAAATCCGCCCGTCGATCCGGGGTGCGGCGAGCACGCCGCCCAAACTGATGTCGGCTTCCAGGACTCCATCCGCGCGATCGATGTCCGGCACTAGCAGCGGCAACAGGTTGGCATCGGCCGTGCGTGCCTTGATGTCACCGCGCAGCGGCAGCTCCTTGAAGGGCGCAGCGGTGCGCGTGAGCTGCGTCGTAGCGCGTACGAACGTGTTTTCGAGCGCGCGCAGATCGACATCCAAAGTGATCGCGTTGAGGTCGGTCGCGACCGCCAGTGCGCCAGAGCCGAGTTGCACGGTTTCTTCGGTGCCCTTCGTGACCCGGTAATGCAGCGTTGCGTCGTCGACATGCAGATCGGCCTCGCCGCTCCAGGGCAGCGTGCCATCGGTACCGGCCCGCGCACGTCCCGACACTGTCCCCGTCAGGCGCTGATCGTCCCTGCGCTGCTCTAGGAGTGCAGCGAGCGGTAGTGCGTCGATCTGTGCCTGAGCCGACCACGGACCCGCCCGCTCCCAGGCGCCTTGCGCGCAAATCTTGCCCTCGCCGATCGCGATGCAGAGCGGTTCCACCGACGCACGGCTCTGCGCAAGCTCGATGCGGGCGGGTTGCTGCAGCTGAAGTTTGCGCGCCCCATCGCTGGCCACGATTTCGCTCAGCACGGCGCTCCACACAGATTCGGCGTAGCGGCCTTGCACCTCCACATGGGCTTGCGCCTGTGGCTCGGTGCCTTGCAGGTCCACGGTGATGTCGTGCGCCCCCCGATTCCCATCCGCCGCGATGCGCACGTCGCCGAACCAGGTCTGCTCGCGGCCTACATTGCGTGCGTGCACCGCGAGCCGCGATTGTCGCTCCGATCCGGTATCGACATCGCCGTCCACATCCAGAGCGCCCACGCGCCACTCGCGATAGCGCAAATGGGTCGCGGTGAGCGTTGCGGTTACACGCGGTGTCTTCAGCGCCCCGGATGCCTTGCCGCTCGAGGTCACCTGACCACCGAGCTCTGGCAAGAACTTGTTGAGCGAGCGCGACTGCAATGACCACTGCACATCGAGCTGCTCGCCAACGAGGCCGTTCGCCGCAAGATGCGTCGAGGACCAACGCGCATCCACACCCTCGAGCCGCACGCCATGCTCCACGCGTTCGATGCGGCCGCGCCCGCGTACAGGCTCACCCCGCAGCTCACCGCTCAGCTCGCCGATCCGAGCATCGAAATAGGCAGCGCGATCCAGGCCGCGGCCATTCGCCTCGGCGGTGAAGCTGAGCCGCCCGGGGAATTGCGCATGCAGCGTCGCAGGATCGAGATCGAGGGCTTGCGCCTGCAGGTGCCACGCCTGCGGCTCGTCGAAGCGCAACGAGCCGCTGCCGGAGAGGGAACCCTTCAACGTTTGCACTGCATACGAATCCAGACGTACGTCCGTCTTGCTCAACACGCCCTGCGCGTCGAGGGTTGCGGCCGGAACGTCATCGCCACCGAGTTCACCCGCCACGGTGAAGGTGTACGGCATTGCACCTTGCATGCGCAGTTCGCCCTTGGCGCTGCGGACGATAGCGGCACCCCGCAACGGATACTGCACCTGCGACCACCGCGCTTGCGCATCGATGGCCGGAGAGTCGCCTCCGAACTGGACGGTACCGCTCGCGACCACCTGCGCATCCCCATCGCGTGCCCGGATTACCGCGCGTTGCAGCGTCAGACGTTTTGCCGCGAAGGTGCCGGTCGCATCGGCAAACAGCGGTCCGATGCGCGGAATGCTGAGCGCACCCTCCGCGTGCATTCGTTGCGGGTTCAGGTCGAAGCGCACCGCCACGTCCTCGAGTCGGAACGGCGGCTTTTGCAGCACGCTTTCAAGACCGAGCGAAGGCGATGCTACACGCCCTGCGATTCGCCAGCTTTTGTTGGGACGAGTGAGTACGGCTCGCACATTGGCGATATCCGGCGAGCGCAATTGCACTTCCATCGCGAGCGCATCGAGATCGCCCGAGAGCTTGGCCTGCATTTCCAGTGGCACGCCCCGCGGCGATCGCAACGTGCCGTTGGCATTGCCGCCCAGCCGCAAGGGCCGCTGCGCTTGCATCTCGTAGTTGCCGCTGCCTGTGAACAGCTGCGACTGCACGGTGAAGTCATCGACGTGCAGCCGCGAGCGGCTGAGCCGCACGCGCTCGGCGGCGATCCGGTCGGCATCGATCACGAGGCCGTTCAGATTGACGTAGCGCACGCGATCCAACGCGACGTCCCGAGCGCGGATGTGTAGAAACGCAGGCAGGAAGTGCGGCGGCTTGCCCGAATCCGGCTTGTCGACCCGGCGCACTTCCACGAGCGCATCGCGGCCGCTGACCGAGCGTGCGTTGATCGTGAGCAGGAGCAGGCCGCGGATGCGGAAGTCCGCAACCACGTCGTGCACGATGATGTGCACGCGCTCATGGTCCAGCTCAAAGCGTTGCAAACGCAACGGACCGGCGATCGTGCCCGACAAACCCTCCACCTTGATTTGCATGGTCTGCAAGCGGTCGAGTTGTGCTACCACGAATCGTAGACCCGACTCGGTGTAGACCAGCCACAGGACCGTGGCCAGCGGCACAGCGAGCAGCAACGCGCACGCGATGAGCACTCGACGCCACATCAGAAGACCGTGGAGAAGTGCAGATGCAGGCGCGGTTTGCGGCCCGATTCGGAGAGCGCTTGGGCCACGTCGATGCCGAGGCTGGCGACTGCAATCTGATAATGCACACCCATGCCAACGGAGTATTCGACGGGCTCATCGAAGAACTCGTCGAACGCATTGCCTCCGTCCGCGAACAGCGCGCCGCGGAAGTTGCGCCACGGCAGATCGCGTTCGAGCTGAAGCGAAGCCGTGAGCAGATTCTTGCGGCCCGTGTTCTCCCCGTCTTTCACGATGGGTAGCTCGTTCAATCCGAAGCCGCGGATGCTGCGATCGCCGCCGGCGAAGAACCGCTGCGAGGCCGGCAGCTCGAAAGCCTCATTGACGTAACTCGCGCCGAGGTTCGCACGCGTACGCACATGCCACTTGCGAGAGAGATCGAAGACGCGCTCGGCATCCAGACGGAAGCGCAAGTAAGAGGCATCCGAACCCAGAGAGCTGGGCGAGCCGGTCAATTCCGCGAACACCGAGTAGCGCCGCATCACCTCGCCAGTGACGTACGGTGGCATGGTCGAGATGCTCACACCCGGGATGATCAGGAAATCGGTCTTGTCTTGGAATGTGCTGATGCCTTGCGCGTCGACATCGCCCCGAGAGCCCGAGCGCGAATGCTCGCGCTGCAACCGCACGAACAGCACGCGTTGCCAGTTGGCGCCCATCACCTGCGTGAGACCGGTGGTGAACTCGATGCGCTCGCTGTCCACGTCGCCCAGATCTTCCTGCGCCCCCGTCAATGTGAACTCGAGTTTTTCGAGCGCGACGTCCATGACGGGAATGGCGTATCGCAGCGTCGCCTCCCGCACGAGCTCGGAGCCGATCAGCTCCGCCTGTAAGCGATGTCCCGAGCGATTCACCAGGCGGTTGTCCCAGGTGAGACGACCGCGCACACGCGTGTCCGTGGCATAGCCCACGCTGACGGCGTACCGGTTGCGGCGATTCGGTTCAGCCCGAATCGACACGGGCACTGTGTGCGTCACCGGATCACGATCGCCGGTTTCCACTTCGGTCGTGGAGAAATACTGCGTGTCGTCGAGCACGTATTGCGTCCGCAGCAGAGCATCCAGTGTGTACGGGTCGCCTTCGCGCATACGCAGCAGTCGCTGCATGGCTTTGTCATCGATCACGTCCTGCGAGACTTCGATCTTTCCGAAGGAGTAGCGCTCGCCCGTTTCGAGAATCAACGTGGCCGTCGCACGCCGCTCGCCGCGATCGATCAGCAGCTCCGATTTCGTGTAGTGCGCATCGAGGTAGCCATGATTGTTGGCGGCGCGCAGCAAGCTGTCTTTCACACGGTCGTAGCGGCCGTGATTCATGCGCAGGCCCGGTTTCAATTCGCGTCGCGCGAGGATGGCTCGTACCGACGGATCGTCCCGGCCTGGGCCGTTCACCTGGATCGTCACTTCCGACAGACGCACCGGCCGCCCTGGTGTGATGTGAATGACGACGCGCCATTCCTTGTCGCTGAGCCGCTCGACTTTGTGCTTCACCTGCGGGGCGTAGTAGCCCAGCGGCTCGAGCGCCCTGCGCACTTCCGGCTCGATGCGTCGTTCGAGCCGCGTCATCGTTTCGGGCGTGACGTCGTCGCGATCCTTGTAGCGGGTGAGGCTCAGGAAAGTCCGGACGTTGTTCTTGATCTCGTCGGAGCGGTCCGGAATGTCAATGTCGATGCCGGCATGCGCCGACAACGCGAGTGACGCCAGCAGAAGCCCCAAGCCGCTGCGCAGCAGGGTCAAGCGCTTGGGCGGCGACTGGGGCATGTGGTGAGCGCGGTGCTTATTCCGGTGAAGAATCGAACGAGGGATCGCCAGCCGCTTCGGCATCCGGGTCTTCGGCTTCGAACCACGTCTCGGGCACATCGACGCTCTTGAATTCAAACCGCGTCGTGCCGCTCTGCACGCCCGCCGGATCGAAGCGCCGCTCGTGCAGGATAGTGCGCCCGTTGCGCTCGACCAGCAGCACGCTCGAGCAGCGTGTGCCGTACCGCTCGTTCACGATGAAAGGCGCCGAGACGAGGCGCTCCCAATCGCGCGGCAGCCCCGTGCTCGGCAGTGCTTCGTCGTCGCTCGCCGCTTCTCGATCGCTCAGCATGCTGAACAGCTCATCGGCGCCCAATTCGGGTTGCTCCAGCATTTGCGAGAAGCGAGTGCGCGTGCGTGCGAGCTTTGGCCACGGCGTATCGAGCAGATGATTGCTGAGCCCGTAGATGCCCGGTGCGAGCACTTGCGGCGTCGCCGGCCCGCGGTTCGAGAAGTAATACAAGGCTCGCGGGCCGCCCACGAGCAGGTTGAAACCGGAGTAGCGCAACGCAGCGCCACGCAGGTCATCCAGGAACTCCTTGGGCGATGTGGCGCCTGTGAGAAATCGCGGCACGAGCTGGCCGCGGGACGGCGCGCCTTCGACGGGTGCCTGTAGATCGCGATAGTTCGTGACGATGCCGAAGCGGCCGGATCGCGCGACGCCGAGCCACGTGCCGCTCGCCTTTAAGTCGCGACCGCCGAGGATGCGCGGATCGTCTTGCCACCAGCCGAGCGGAGCCGTGGGACGTTCATGAAACTCATCGCGATTGCCGGCGACGATGAGGCGATAACGCGGGTGCGTTTTCCAAGCGATGACGAGTAGGCACATGGGCGCGGATTGTAAGCGAGCCGCCTGTGCGGTTCGTGAATGAGTCGCTGTGGCGGTGGGCCAGCGAGCCAGTCGGCTAGCCAGCTAGTCGGCTAGCCAGAGCGGCAGGCCGACGCGTCAGCATTCTGGCTAGCAAACTAGTATGAAACGAGGGATCGGACTCCTGTC
>CBJNAT010000026.1:0-11981 GCA_966434585.1 uncultured Gammaproteobacteria bacterium
GTAGATACTCGCCGGCCACGCGCACGACATCCTCCAGCTGCACGGTCCGGGTGACGATCGATTGCAGGTCGTGAGGCTTCAGATCACCGGCAAGCCGTTGCCAGACCTGCAGCCGCTCGGATCGGGGATTGAGCACGGAATTAACGCCCAGGATGCTCACTCCGCGCAGGATGAACGGCATCACGGTGGTCTTCAGCTCGGGACTGCTCGCCAGGCCGATGCTGGCGATATTGCCCCACGGCGCAACCGTGCGAGTCAGCCACGCCAGGATCTCGCCGCCGAGGTTGTCCACGGCCCCTCCCCACTGCGCCTCTTCTAAGGGTCGCGTGCCCAGCTTCAATTCGTCTCGAAGCAGGATACGTTTGACGCCTAACGCTTTCAGATACGGCTCCGCGGTGCGCTTACCCGTCAAAGCCACGACTTGGTATCCGCGGCGCGCGAGCATCGCGATAGCGAGACTGCCCACCCCTCCGGTCGCACCCGTGACGATAACTTCACCGCGCTCGGGCGTCTGACCGTTCTGCTCCATGCGATGCACGGCGAATGCGGCGGTAAATCCGGCCGTACCCAATGCCATGGCCTGCCATTCATCGAGCCCGGGCGGGATGGGCACGACCCAGTCGCTGCGCACCCGCGCGTACTCAGCGAAGCCGCCGTCGTGGGTCTCGCTCAATCCGCATCCGGTGACGATGACCTTCGTGCCGGATGCGATGGAGCCGTCGGATGCACTCACGACCTCCCCAGAGAGATCGATACCCGCGACCAACGGATATTTGCGAAGGATTTTGCCGGCGCCCGTCACCGCGAGCGCGTCCTTGTAGTTGATGCCTGAGTAGCGCACCCGGATGACGACCTCGCCCTGAGCGAGATCGTCGAGGCTCAATGCGTCGTAGCGCGCGGTCGGCTTACCACCTTCATCGTGGACACGCAGCGCCCGGAATGAAGGCATACCGACCTCCGCAGTAGTGTGTGAATCAGTCGAGCCGCTCGCTCAGTTCTGACACTTGCCGTTCTTCGTCACGACATCCATGCCGCAGACGCCACGCTGGCGAGCGAAGAAAGCTGCCAAGGCCGGGATGTCTTCATCTTTGATCCCCGTCGCGATGCCGGCCATGATGGGATTCTTGCGCTTGCCGCTCTTATAGTCGCGGATTGCTCGCTCCATGTAATCCGGGTATTGGCCCGCGATCACCGGGTACTCGGGCGTGGGGGACACCCCATCCGGACCATGACATGCAACGCACACTTGAGTTGCGGCGGGCGGCGTACCCACGACTTGCTTCGCAGGTGCGGTCGGTTGGCTACCTGTGAGGTATGCAGCGATATCGGCGCGGTCCTGATCGCTCATCGTAGCTGCCTGCGCATACATGCTGGGGTGCGACCGCTCGCCGCTCGCATAAGCCTTGAGCGCGGCATCGAGGTAAGCGGGATGTTGACCGCCGAGCTTCGGCACTCGGTAATTCGGATAGGCATTCTTGTAGCTCGGAATTCCGTGGCAACCGAGACACGTGTAGGCCAGCTTCTCGCCCCGCTTCGCGTCGCCCTCAGCATTCGCCAGCATGCTGCTGACGCTCAATACGATCCCGAGGCCGAGCGCCGCCAGGGTCGGTCGCAACTTCATACCCGTCTCCATCAAGAATTATTGGCCGGTGCCAGTGGTCCGGCTTCGCAAAGGCGCGCAATGGTAGCGGAAATCGATTCCGCGCGGGCAATGGGAAGAAGATGGCTAGCTGGTCGGCTAGTCAGCTAGTCGGTCAGTCAGCTAGCCAGACTAGAAGAGCGCTTTTCTCTGGCTAGCCGACTAGCCGACTTTCCTCCCGCCCCCTCGACCCGGCGCGGGCTATACTGCTCAACCGTCCGCTGTTTTTTGTCCGAGGATCGCTCATGGCCCGCATCACCGTCGAAGACTGCCTGCAGAATGTTCCGAACCTGTTTCAGCTGGTGCTGGTCGCCTCGCGCCGTGCTCGTAAACTGGCCAATGGTGCCGAGCCCACGCTCGAATGGGAGAACGACAAGCCAACGGTGCTGGCATTGCGCGAGATCGCAGCGGGTCATATCGGTCCGGAGATCCTCGAGGAAGTCGACCGTCCGGCGCCCGAGATGCTGCCCGAGCCGGAGATGTCGGGCGAACTGCGCGCTCCTCAGATCGGCCTCGGAGAGTAGGCCGACACCTCTGCAAGGCCTCTCACTTCCATGGACTACGCGTCTTCCATCTTGGGCTTCTTGCCAACGGGAAGGCGCACGATAGGAGCCACGCAGCTCCTCAACAAGTTGGAGACGTACCTGCCGCCGGATGCGGTAGACAAGGTACGCGAGGCGTATGAATTCGGCGCACATGCTCACGAGGGGCAGAAGCGCCTGAGCGGCGAACCGTATATCGCTCATCCGATTGCGGTTGCCGACATCCTTGCGGATCTGCAGCTGGATGCGCAGACGATCGTCGCGGCCATCCTCCACGACGTCATCGAAGACACACCAACCGCAAAGGACGAGCTCGCGGCGCGCTTCGGCCAGGAAGTCGCGGATTTGGTGGATGGCGTTTCGAAGCTCGACCACCTCCAGTTCCGCAGCCGCGCCGAAGCGCAGGCCGAGAGCTTCCGCAAGATGCTGCTGGCGATGGTGCGCGACATCCGCGTGGTCATGGTCAAGCTCGCCGACCGCACCCACAACATGCGCACGTTGGGCGCGGTGCCACCCGCGAAACGCCGCACCATCGCTCGCGAAACACTGGAAATCTACGCTCCCATCGCGAATCGGCTCGGCATTCACGCCATCAAGAGTGAACTCGAAGAGCTCGGGTTCAAGGCGCTGCATCCCGGCCGCCATCGGGTCATCGAGAAAGCGCTGAAGCGCGCCCGCGGTAACCAGAAGCAGTTCGTTGGCAAGATCGAAGCGAATCTGCGCAAAGCACTGAAAGAAGCTGGCATCCAAGGCCGTGTCGAAGGGCGCGAGAAGCATCTGTACTCGGTGTACCAAAAGATGCGGCGCAAACGAGCATCCCTCGCCGAGATCGTCGATGTGTTCGGCTTTCGCATCATCGTGGACAGTGTCGATACTTGTTATCGGACGCTCGGCATCGTGCACGGGCTCTATCGTCCAATGCCGGGCCGCTTCAAGGACTACATCGCGATCCCGCGCATCAACGGGTATCAGTCGCTGCACACCACGCTGTTCGGCCCCAACAGCATGCCGATCGAAGTGCAGATCCGGACGGAGGACATGCATCGAGTCGCCGAGTCCGGCATTGCGGCGCATTGGCAATACAAGAGCGGCGAGGATCAGGGCAAGGCGCAGCACGACCGCGCGGCCGAGTGGCTCAAGCACCTCGTCGATATGCAGCAGGGCGGCAACTCGGAAGAGTTCATGGAGAGCGTCAAGCTCGATCTCTTCCCGGATAAGGTCTACGTCTTCACACCGCGCGGCGACATTCGGCGGCTGCCACGCGGAGCAACAGCCGTTGACTTCGCCTACGAAGTGCACACGGACATCGGCAATCACTGCGTGGCAGCAAAGGTCGACCGGCGGCTCGTGCCCTTGCGTACGCCGCTCCGTAACGGCCAGACGGTCGAGATCATCACTGCGAAGGGCGCAACGCCGAATCCGGCCTGGGTGAACTTCGTCGTCACGGCGAAGGCGCGCGCTGCGATTCGTCATTACCTGAAGAGCTTGAAACATTCCGAGGCGATCGAGCTCGGCAAACGTCTGCTCACACAGGCCCTCGCAGACTTGTCCCTGGTGCTGAAAAAGATCCCGGATGAACAGATCCAGAAGGTGGCGCAGGGTTTCGGCTTGAAGCAGATCGACGAGCTCTACGAGCGTATCGGTCTCGGGGAGCGCTTGGCTCCGCTCGTCGCCCGTCAGTTCCTGCCGGCGGGCACCGAAAGTCCAGGGGCGCCGCCTGCCAATCAAGGTCCGCTCGCGATTGCCGGCACCGAAGGACTCGTCGTGACCTACGCGCGCTGCTGTTACCCGATTCCGAATGATCCGGTGATGGCTTATCTGTCTTCCGGTCGCGGCATCGTCATTCACCGCGAGGCGTGCGGCAACTTGCGCAGCTACCGTAAGCAGCCCGACAAGTGGCTTTCGGTGAGTTGGCAGCCGCATGCCGACCGACTCTTCAACGTGGAGCTGCGCATCGAAGTGCGCAACCGGATGGGGGTGCTCGCGGCAGTGGCGTCCAACATCGCCGACACTCAGACCAACATCGATCACGTCTCGATGGATGAGCGCGACGGCGAATCCACCACGCTCGTGTTCGATCTGCAGGTCAAGAACCGTAAGCACCTCGCGCACGTGATCAAGAGCCTGCGGCGGATGAACGAGGTATTGCGAGTCACGCGCACGCTGGCCTAAGAGCGCTAGGAGGGCTCTGGCCGTTGGGCTCTGGCCAGAAGGGGAGCGCAGCGGAAATAATCCTCCTCCAATATCCTCTGGCGTACTTGTTCAGAGCCCAATAGCGCAACAGCCCACTCTTCAACATGCCCCGCAAGATCATCAGCACGCCGCAAGCGCCGCAAGCCATCGGCACGTACTCGCAAGCCGTTCAGTGCGGTTCCACCGTCTATGTTTCCGGTCAGATCCCGCTCGATCCGCAAACGGGCGAGCTGGTGCCCGGTGACATGGAGGCGCAGGTGCGGCGAGTGTTCGAGAATCTGCGCGCCATCATTGAAGCCGCAGGCGGCGGCTTCGCGCAGGTGGCAAAACTGAACATCTTTCTGACCGACCTTTCCCACTTCGCGCTCGTAAACAAGATCATGAGCGAGTACTTCAAGGAGCCCTATCCCGCGCGAGCTGCGATCGGTGTTGCAGCGCTGCCGCGGGGCGCGCAAGTGGAAATGGACTGTGTGGTGGAGCTGGGATAGCCAGTCAGCGAGCTTGCGATGGCTAGCTCGCCAGCCAGACAGCCTGCGGTCCGGTTCTGGCTAATTTTCCATCGCTCTTCGAGCGACCCGAAGGAACGGAGGGCTGCTTCCGTTCTGGCTGTAGCCTGTAGCCCGTAGCCTGTAGCCCTTAATTACTAGCAGACTGGAGCCATGGAGTGGCACCTGACATGAACCCGTCGGCAACATCGATTCCGTTACCTCGCGAGCTGATGCCCGTCACGTCGCTGCGCGGCGTGGGCGAGTCGGTTGCCGCGAAGCTCGAGCGGCTGGGCATACGCACAATTCAAGACCTGCTGTTCCTGCTGCCGTCGCGATACGAGGATCGCACGCACACCACGCCCATCGGTGCGGCGCGGATCGGCACACAAGCCGTCGTTGAAGGTCAGATCGAGCTGACCGAAGTGGCCTTTCGCGGGCGGCGTCAGTTGCTGTGCCGAATCACCGATGGCTCGGGTTCACTCACGTTGCGGTTCTTTCACTTCTCGCAGCAGCAACAGCAAGCGCTCTGCCGCGGCACGCGCGTACGTTGTTTCGGTGAGATTCGTCGTAGCCCCATGGGCCTGGAGATCGTTCATCCCGAGTATCGGAGAATCACGACCGACACGACGCTCGCGGCTGACGAGTGTCTGACGCCGGTCTATCCCTCGACTGAAGGGTTGACACAAACACGCTTGCGGCAGCTGACGGCCATGGCCTTGAGCGAGGTCCAACGGAGTGTTCCCGATTTGCTGCCCGCAGAGATCACCCGCGAGCTGGCGCTGCCATCGCTGATCGAGGCGTTGCAACGCGTACATCGGCCCGGTCCGGACGAGGACATCGCACAGATGATGGCCGGCACACATCCCGCGCAGCGTCGTCTCGCGTTCGAAGAACTGCTCGCTCACCACTTGAGCCTGCGGCGGCTGCGTGAGCAGGTGCAGCGAGAAGGTGGCTGGCCGCTGCCTCGGAACGCCGATGGCGTGCAGCGCCTGTTGGCATCGCTACCGTTTGGACTCACGGGCGCACAACGTCGTGCGTGGGCGGAGATCGAAGAAGATTTGGCACAGCCACGTCCGATGTTGCGCCTCGTGCAAGGAGACGTCGGCTCAGGCAAGACCGTCGTTGCGGCACTGGCCGCGGTGCACGCGGTGAACGCCGGATTTCAGGCGGCGGTCATGGCGCCCACGGAACTGCTGGCCGAGCAACACGCGCGGAATTTCTACAGTTGGCTAGAAGGTTCGACGATCAAAGCCGAACTCGTGACCGGTAGTCAGAGTGCGGGTGTACGGAGCGCTGCGCTCGCGCGACTGGCCAACGGCGAAAGCGCCATTGCCATCGGTACTCACGCGCTCTTCCAGGAGCACGTGCAGTTTCACAAGCTAGGGGTCGTGATCATTGACGAGCAACACCGCTTCGGCGTCCATCAGCGATTGATGTTGCAAGAGAAAGGCGCATTCGCCGGCAAGCTACCGCATCAGCTCGTGCTCACGGCGACGCCGATCCCACGCACGCTGGCGATGACCGCGTATGCGGATCTGGATGTGTCGGTCATCGACGAGCTTCCACCGGGCCGCTCGCCCGTCCGTACAGTCGCAATGCCCGAGGCGCGCCGATCGGAAGTCGTGCAGCACGTCGAAGCGGCATGCCGGCAAGGTCGCCAAGTGTATTGGGTTTGCCCGCTCATCGAGGAGTCCGCTGAGGCGGATGCACAATCGGCGGAGGAAACGGCCGCGCAGCTCAGCGACGCGCTACCTCATTTGCGCATTGGCCTCGTGCACGGGCGTCTGCGCACACGCGACAAGGATCGCGTGATGCAGCAGTTCAAAGCGGGCGAGCTCGATCTGTTGGTTGCAACGACGGTGATCGAAGTGGGTGTGGACGTGCCGAATGCCAGCCTGATGGTGATCGAGAATGCCGAGCGGATGGGCTTATCTCAGCTGCATCAACTGCGCGGACGAGTGGGTCGAGGCAGCGCTGTCAGCAGCTGCGTGCTGTTGTACAAGCCGCCGCTCGGCGCCATTGCGCGGCAGCGGCTTGCAGTGATGCGGGCGACGAATGACGGATTCGAAATCGCACGGCGTGACTTAGAGCTACGTGGCCCAGGCGAACTGTTGGGCACTCGGCAAACCGGATTGGCACAGATGCGAGTGGCAGATCTCACGCGCGATGCCGATCTGCTGCCCGACGTTCAGCGAGTGGCACAACGCCTGGAGCAGCGCCATCGTGACAGCATCGAACCGTTGCTCGCACGCTGGGTTGGCGGTGCCGAACGCTTCGGCAAAGTGTAATTGCAGCTCGGTCCGCCACACCGCACTCACAAGCCTGCCGACACTCTGCGAGAATGCAGCGCATGCACGCTCAATCTTCATCCGTTACCCACGACCGTTCTCATTGGATGGATGCCGCTGCGCTCGCTCATCGACAGATCCCGCCGAACATCCGCGGCTGGTTGACGTACTCCACGCTCCTCAGCGCACGCATGCGCGAGTTGTTCGGCCGGGCGTACGCCTTGCGCGTTGTTCGTGAGGAAGAGACCGCAGACTGCGCAGAGGCGCTCGTCCGCATGGCGTGTCCCAGCACACGATCGCTCGTTCGCGAAATCGAAGTGGTGAACGGCCCGCGCCGTGCGATGTTCGCCCAGACCTGCATTCCCCTGCCCACGCTGCAGAGTCAGCCGTGGCTGGCAGAGCTCGGCACCAACTCGCTTGGAGAGACGCTGGCGCGCGTGAACGCCGTCACACGCAGCGAACTGGAATTCAAGGAGCTGCCGGAAGCAGATGAGTTGCGCGCCGCGGCTTCGTCGGGCAGTGCTGGCGCGAGATCGCTGTGGGCGCGACGCTCGGTATTCGCAGTGGGCGGTGCGCCCCTGTTGGTGACCGAAGTTTTTTTGCCGGAACTGGAGCAATGGCCAGCGTGCTGAGCGCCGCGCGCGATCGGCTGCGCTGGCTCGGACATCGCATCAGCGCGACACCCTTCTATACGGAGACGCTGCCACTGCTCGGCCGCAGAGCCGTGCTGTTCGCGCGTCTCATGCGACTCGATCGGCCGATCGGCACCTATCTGCTGCTATGGCCCGCCTTGTGGGCGTTGTGGTTGTCCTCCAGTGGGAAGCCGGCTCCCCACATGCTGATCGTCTTTGTGCTGGGCGTGTTTCTGACGCGTAGCGCCGGCTGCGTCATCAATGACTTCGCCGATCGCGATTTCGACGCGAAAGTACGCCGGACACAACACCGTCCACTCGCGACAGGCGAGATCCAGGTATCCGAAGCGCTCGCGCTGTTCGTGGCGCTCGCGCTGTTGACGCTCGGCCTGCTCTTTTTTCTGAATCCACTGGCACGTGTGCTGGGGCTGTTAGGTGGCGTGTTGCTGGTGACGTACCCTCTTTTCAAGCGTTTCTTTCCGCTGCCACAGGCGTATCTCGGTATTGCCTTCACATGGGCGGTACCGATGGTGTACGCAGCGCAGACAGGAGCGGTGCCGCAGATCGCATGGCTCGTATTCATAGCCGGACTGCTCTGGACGGTCGCCTACGACACGATGTACGCAATGGTGGATCGCGAAGACGACCTGCGGATCGGGATCCGCTCGAGTGCCATTCTCTTCGGCGATGCCGATCGGACGGTGATCGCCGCGCTGCAAGCGATGTCATTGCTGGCGCTCGCGCTCGTGGGTCGCGAGCTGGACTCGGGCTCCTGGTTCGCGGGCGGGCTCGCCGCCGCGGCCCTCTTCGCTATGTACGAGCAATGGCTCATTCGCGATCGCGACCGCGATCGCTGCCTGCAGGCGTTTCTCAACAACAACTATTTCGGCATGAGCATCTTCGTCGGTATCGCGCTCGACTACCTGTTCAACGCTCCACCGGTCTGAGCGCCAGCGCGTGCAATGGCCCACACTTCCACGTGGGCGACACCGGCCGCACGCAGCACACCGGCCACTTCGTTAGCCGTGCTGCCGGTAGTCATCACGTCATCCAGAACAACCACGTGTCGCACATCGATGCGGCGGACGACGGCGAAGGCGCGTCGCACGTTGCGACGTCGTTGCTGCAGCTTCAGGCCCGCCTGTTCTGCGGTTTCGCGCGCACGCACCACGATGTCGGTACACAGCGGGATCCCGTGTTTTCGCGCAATGTGGCTGCCGAGCTCGAGTGCCTGATTGAAACCTCGCTGGCGGTAACGGCCCGTGGCCAACGGGACGGGCACGATGCACTCGGGCAACGCCGCCGCGCGCTGCGCCGCACGCTCACAGAACAGCTGTGCCAGCAGCCGGCCGGCCGCCAAGTTGCCGCGGTACTTGAACGAGCGAATCAGGTGATCGATTGGCGACTCATATGCAAATGAACAGAAACTGCGCTGGAAGCGAGGCGGCCGACGCAGGCAACGACCGCACACCGCATCCGCTCCTGCGGCTTCGGGCAGGCGTTGGGCACAGCGAATGCAGACGGCGCTGTTCGGAGGCAATTCGCCATGGCATCCCCGACATAAGTCGACGAGCGGGGCTTGCCCTCGTGCTCCGCACACGAGGCACAGCGCGGGCCAGACGGCTTGCTGCAGGGTGCGCCACACATCGTCGACCAGATTCCGCCATTGCGGTTGACAGTCCATGTCGCAGACACCACGCTTTGCCCTCGTCAGGCCCGCAATGTACTCGGCATGCGGCGCACGTCCCCTCTCCAATAATTGCGTGTATCGACAGAAATGAGTGCCACCGCCGCAGTCGCCAGCACCCCGTCCGCAGTCCCGGCCATCGATCTGGACCGCCTTGGTGCGGTGCGAACCGACTGGACTCTTGCTGAAGTCCGGGCTTTGATGGCGCTTCCGTTTGCCGATCTGATGTATCACGCACAACGCGTGCACCGTCAGCACTTCAACCCCAACGAAGTACAGGTGAGCACGCTGCTCTCGATCAAGACTGGCGCATGCCCTGAAGATTGCGGTTATTGCTCGCAGAGCGTGCGTTACGACACGGGCCTTGCGCGCGAAGAACTGATGGAAGTGCGCGAAGTGCTCGAGCGCGCGAAGGCCGCGAAGGCGAGCGGCGCAACGCGCTTCTGCATGGGTGCTGCCTACCGCAGCCCGAAGCAGCGTCGGCTGCAGGTGATCATCGAGATGATCAAGGGCGTGCGTGAGCTGGGTATGGAAACCTGCGCCACGTTGGGGATGCTGACGTCAGAACAGGCTCAGCAGTTGAAGGACGCAGGGCTCGACTACTACAACCACAATCTCGATACCTCCGAGAAGTACTACCCACAGGTCGTGTCGACACGGACGTACCAAGATCGCCTGGATACGCTCACAGCCGTGCGCGATGCAGGGATCAACGTATGCTGCGGCGGCATTCTCGGCATGGGCGAAACCGAACAGGATCGCGCCGAGCTGCTGCACACACTGGCGACACTGCCAGAGCATCCGCAGAGCGTACCCATCAATCAGCTGATGCAAGTCCCCGGCACGCCGCTGCACGGCGCGGCGAAAGTCAATCCGCTGGATTTTGTGCGCACCATCGCCGTCGCGCGCCTGCTGATGCCGAAGTCCTACGTCCGGCTCTCCGCAGGTCGCACTGAGATGAGCGACGAGACGCAGGCACTGTGCTTCCTAGCCGGTGCCAATTCGATTTTCGGCGGCGACCGCCTGCTCACCACCGACAACCCGGGCCTCGGACACGATTCGGCATTGTTCGAGCGGCTCGGAATCGAGGCACAGCAACCCGGATAGCCGTTCGCGCGCGTCGTCAGGAACCCTGCTCGCCGCGGCCATGCGCACCCGGAAATCCCCTGCAGACGGCGCCTTTTGGCTCGCTCCGCGGCTGGTCCGTGCGCGTTTCAGCCGCGCGAGCCAACAGTACGATGCGGCCTCCGCCATCGTCACCGAGTTGCGGCAACGCCTCCTCGAACGCCTGGAGCTAGTCCGCCTCGCTCCTCAGCGCGTGCTCGACCTCGGGGCGGGCACCGGCATGGGCACGCGCGCACTCAAGCAGCGGTATCCCAAAGCTCACGTAGTCGCTCTGGACTCCTCGTCAGGTATGTCGCGCCAGGCCAGCACGCAGCGCGGCTGGCTGCGCCGCTTCGAAGTTTGCATGGCAGATGCGGCTTCGCTGCCATTTGCTGCCGAGCACTTCGACCTCGTGTTCAGCCACTTGATGCTGCCGTGGTGTAACTCGCCGGACGCCGTCTTCGAGGAGGTAGCGCGCGTGCTTCGTCCGGGCGGGCTCTTTCTCTTCAGCTCGCTAGGACCGGATACCGCGATCGAGCTGCGGCGGCTCTGGCACGAGCTGGACGATGACGTACACGTGCATGCGTTCATGGACATGCACGACGTCGGTGACGGGCTGGTACGACAACGCTTTGCCGATCCGGTGATGGACCTTGAACGGCTCACCGTCACGTACGCGAATCTGGATGATCTGCTGCGCGAAGCGCGACAGCTCGGGGTAACCAACCTGGCGGCCGGACGCCGACGCGGTTTAGGCTCGAAGCGCAACTTGCACGCACTACGCGCCGGCTATGCCGCGCTCGCACGCGCCGATGCGCGGCTGCCGGTGACGCTCGAAGTAGTCTATGGCCACGCGTGGATCAGCGAGCAGTCGCATGTAAAGGCGCATAGCGGCGGCGAAATTCGAATCCCCGTGGGGCAGATCAGTCGTCGCTCACGTGATTAGATAAAGTGGACGATAGACGGGCATTTTCTTTATTTTTCAGGCAAACGTATCAATTTTTCTGAGGTCGTCGCTGCCTAGCACCGAAGCTAGCACCTGCAACTCGGGGGCAGGCTCATCGCTTACACAGAGAAGCCATTTGTCAGCGAGGCATCCTTAATGGCCGCCGACGCGTCTTCCGTAAGGCCCGAGGCGGCAGTAGCCGAACAGCTCTCGGGCGATGCTCACCTGTTCGTCCTGCGACCACGGTGCTCGCTGACCCCGGCCAGCGCGCGACGGTTTCTGCTGCTGATCGGCAGCACGACCTTCGCGGTGGCCGGCTTCTTCGCCGCGCAAGGCATGTGGCCTGTGTTGGCGTTCGCCGGACTGGAGATCGGATTGTTGGTCTGGGCGTTGAGCACATCCATGCGTGCGGGCCGCTGCCGCGAAACGATTCTCATCGACGCGGACTCGATCCGAATCGAG
>CBJNAT010000027.1:0-11663 GCA_966434585.1 uncultured Gammaproteobacteria bacterium
CGTGATCTTGACCGGTGTGCCGACGGCCGGGCGCAGCGAAGCGGTGAACACGCTGCTGGAGTGGGTCGATCCGAAACATGTCTCGGTGTATGCGCTCGATTCCGAAGATCCGGCGCTACACGATCGCCCCGCGATGTGGCCGTACTGGGTGCGCATGCCCGCCCGTGGACGCATGACCATCTTCTTCGATGGCTGGTACGAGCAGTCTTTCCACGATGGACTGCGCAAGCCCAAGAAGGCGCGGCAGCAAGAGGCGCGCGTCGCAGAACGCATCCGGCGCTTCGAAACGCTCCTGATCCACGAACGCGTGCGGCTCGTGAAGGTGCATTTCACGATCGACCACGCAACCCAGCGACAACGCCTGAAGGCGCTCGCACGCGATCCGCTCACTGCCTCGCGCGTGACCAAGCAGGATCTGTGGCTCGCGAAGCACCATCAGCATGTCCATGCGGAATGGCAACGCTGGCACGCGCTCACCGATCAGCCGCATGCGCGCTGGCACGTGCTGAGCCATGGTGGGCACAAGGCGCGCGCCGCCGAGTTGGGGCGCTTGATCCTCGCAGCGATCGAAGTGCTGCAGCCTGTCACCGAAATCGAGGCGCCGCGCATCGATGTTGCAGTCGGTGCCCCTGTGTTACCCGCTGTGCCGCTGCCGGCGTGTTCGGACGCAAAGTACGATCGCGAGCTGCCCCAATTGCAAACGCGTTTCGCGCTGCTCACGCGCAAGAAGAAGTTTGCGAAGCGCGGCTTGGTGCTGGCGTTCGAAGGCGTGGACGCGGCGGGCAAGGGAGGTGCGATCCGCCGCATCACAGAAGCCATCGACGCGCGGCATTATCGAGTGGTGCCCGTCTCTGCGCCGACACCCGAGGAGCTGCTGCATCCCTATCTCTGGCGCTTCTGGCGCGAGACGGTGAGGCGCGGCCGGATCGCGATCTTCGATCGCTCGTGGTATGGGCGCGTGCTCGTCGAGCGCGTGCGCGATCTCACCGCCGCGCCGGACTGGCAGCGTGCGTACGATGAGATTCGCGAGTTCGAGCTCGAGCTGTGCGAGGCAGGATTCATCATCAAGAAGTTCTGGTTGTCCGTGAGTGAGGACGAACAGTTCGCGCGCTTGAAGGCGCGAGAGAGCGATCCGCTGAAGCGCTTCAAAGTGGATCCTCAGGACTGGGCGAATCGCAAGTACTTCAAGGAATACGAGGCAGCCGCGGGTGAGATGTTGGCGCGTACACACTCGCAACATGCGCCGTGGGTGGCGGTGCCTGCCGACGACAAGAAGGCGGCGCGGTTGAAAGTGCTGGGTGAGGTGGCGCGTTCGCTGGACGAGCTGTAGCAGAGCGCTACCTCACGATCCGTTCGCGCTGAGCCCGTCGAAGCGCGAACGGGGAATAAAGCCCTGTCGCTTGCTTACCAGCTCGTGCTCAAACCAAGCACGAACACCGCATCGGGCGAAGCTTCGACCTGGATGTCTTCGCTCACTCCCAAGTGCACGCTCGCCTTGTCGCTCACCTGTACTGTGCCGCCGACGGTGAATATGACCGCTTCGCGCAGATAATCGAGGTCAGTCCCTTTGATGGGTGCCGTATGTGCCTGCAGCTGCGCATCGAGGCTGATGCGCCGTGTGGCTGCGAACTGCAGGCCTGCGATGCCGCTCCATACGCGACTCTTCTGCCGGTCGAGAATGCCTTCTCCTGTGTGCCCAGTGACGCTGCCTTGTGCATACCCCAGCCAGCGAGCGGCGAAATGATGTTGCGCGCTAAGCGTGGCGCTGAATTTCCAATCATCGCCCTCCGCGAGGTATGCGCCGCTTGCCGCAGTTGGCGCCGCGATGCTGAGCCAGGCTGCGATGGCGCTGTGGTCCGACGAGGAAAGTTGTTTACCCAGCACAATCGTCAGATCGCCGATGCCGCTCGTACTCGCAGTGCGATTCACGAGCGACGGCTCTCCAGAACGCAAATACCACAACGTCATCTGATCGCGTGCGAACAAAGGTCGATCGCCCTCGGAGAAACCGAACGCATCATGGAAGTTGTCGATGAAGCTATCGAGCGAGCCCGGTCCTGTATGCAAATGAGGCAACTCGACGCGCACAGCCAAGCCGTTGTCATACACGTGCATCGCGGTGAGACGAAGCTCGCGAGTCTCGCCGTCGACGATCAAGATTTCGTCAGCATCGCTATCGACGATGGCCGTCGAACCCCAGTTCAATGTGGCGGACAGTTGCGTTTTGTCCACTGTCAGTCGAGCTGGCAGCGGAGTCGGGATCGCCGCAGCGGCGAGGAATGGATTCTGATTGGTGGTGGGGAGCGGGCTGGCTAGCAGTGTGGTCGGCAGCAGCGCGAGCGCGATCAGCAGAGTGCGCATGGCAGAAACGTGACTGGTGATTGGTGACTCGTGACTGGGAAGAGGTCAGGAATGGTTTTGCTAATCACCAGTCACCAGTCACACTCAGAACCAAATCGAGAAGAACAACTGATAAACGTTCGCGCCGTAGCTGTACATCGGCTCGAAGCCGGGCAGGTAATCCGGATCGTTACCTTGGCTCTGACGCGCATCGCGAAAATCTTTGAAATCGAACTCCATGCGATCGTAGAAGAAGCTTACCGTCCCCTTCTTGATCCAGTCGAAATGCAAGGTGCCCAGCTCGTAAGTAGCCCCTAGGTGCAGGACATAGCTGTCAAAGGTGGCGAGCTCCTTGTCACGGCCCATGAAGTTCTGGAAGTCGCGCCGTGGAAAGAGGTCGGAGTAGAAGTCCGCATGGTCCTGCGTGTAGTAGCGCAGGGTCGTCTCGAACGTCCATTGCCGCCATGGATGCACGTAACCCAGTTGCGCTGTGCTGGAAGCAATGCCCCAGGTGTCATCTGAGAAACGATAAGAGCCATGCACCGCCGCGCGGTACGGCAGGAAGTAGCGACTGTTGATGCTGACGGCATTGCTCGTGTGCGTGCGCGGATAGATCTCTGTCGCAAGGCCCACGGCGCCGGTCGCATCGACGTACCGGAAGAAGCGATAGGGGTTGTTGAGGTAACCCTCGTCGGTGATCGTCTCTAGATTCAACGAGAGCAGCAGGTGCTTGGTGAGGATCTGCGAAACGCCAATCCGGTAGGTCTTGCGGTCTACGTCCTCCTTGAAGTTCGGATCGATGTCGTCGCTGATCGTGTCGCGGCGGCGCACCGTATCCGCCCCTTGCGAGTAGCCCATGGAGATCGTGGTGAGATCGCCAAACAGATCCTGGCTCAGGCCGAAGCTGTACGTCTTCGCTTGATAATCATCTTCTTTGCTGTCGATCGCATTGATGCTGTACGTCGTTTTGCCGCGGAGATAGTCAAAGCCGAGACTGTACTGCTTGCGCTCTTCCTTGTATTCGCTCGCACCGCTCACTTTCACGTCGATGGACGCGCTCGTCACGAAGTCCTGGTAGTAGTTCGCCGTGACGGAGTATTTCTCGGCCATCGTCTTGCGCACGAGAACCGAGGGGCCATGGATCGTGACGCCGCCGCCCTCGTAACGGTGGTAGAGCGCATCGGCGCGGTCCTCGGGGAGGACGGCGGCGGAGGCAGTCAGGATGCCCAGCACCTGCGCCAGCAGCACGAGCAAAGCGGTTGCGACGGGCCTGGGACCTGGGACCTGGGGCCTGGGTAGGAAAAGCGATCGAAAAAGCTTGAGACCCCACGCCCCACGCCCCACGCCCCACGCCCGCACGGAGTGCATCACAAACATCCGCAGCCACCGCCCGAGCCGCCCAACGCGCCGCGGGAGCCTTCGCGCGCTTCGTACACGTGATGGATGTAGTTGGTTGATACGGGATGCGCATCGAAAGACATGATCGGATCGGCCAGCGCTTCACGCTCGTACGGCTTCATCCACGGCTCGATGTTGCCGCAGCCGGCGAGCAGAACGAGTGCGGCTGCGGCCGCGCTCGCTTTGCTGGCTACAGGCCACAGGCTACAGGCAACAGCCAGAGGGGAGAGGCGGCAGCGACTCTGCCTGTAGCCTGTAGCCTGTAACCTGTAGCCCTTCATATTCACTCCTTCAGCAGAGTGCGAATCTGCTCTTGGTACTTCGCTTCATCGCCGGGCCGATAGCCGGGATGCACGTAGCGTACGGTGCCCTTGCGATCGACGAAGAACGAGCTCGGCATCGCCTGCACGCCGTACTTCTTCTGCACATCGCTCTGGCCGCCGAGCGCGACTGGGAAGCTCACCGGCACCTTCGACAAGAACTTCTCCGCATCGGCGCTGTTCTCATCGACGTTCACGCCAACCAGCGTGAAACCGAGCCGGTTGTACTTTTGATGCATCTGCTCGAGTAGCGGCATTTCCTTGCGGCAAGGACCGCACCAGCTCGCCCAGAAGTTGATCATCACCACCTGGCCACGCAGCTGTGCCAGCGACACCTGCTTGCCGCCTCGAGTGGGCAGCGTGAAGTCCTGCGCGAGTTGCGTGCTCGCGCCCGCGAGCGAAGCGACCGCGAATACTGCAATACACGCAAGCATGCGGGCGAAGCGGTTCAAGTTCAGTCGACGCATGGTCGTATTACCTCGAGCGAGAAGGACATACCCACGCACAATCGTCCGTCAGAAGAAGAAGCTCAAACCGAGATGCGCTTCTAAGTTCTGCGACACCTTCTTGGTGCCGAGCAGATCCATATCGAACAGGTGATCGCGGAAGTCGATGTGCACTGCAATCCAATCGGTCGGCAGCACGCGATAACCGAACCCGGCATTCACCGAAAAATGATCGTCGTCCGCAAACGAAGTGGCGCCGATACCCGCGATCAAATAGAACGCGGTGTTATAGGCGCGATTGGCGCCCACGAAGATCTCGCCCGGCAATGCGTTCCAACCGAGGGACAACGTGTAGTAGTCGTATTCGCGCTGCTTCTTAGTGAGCAGTTGCGCCGAGCCCGACAGTACTTCATAGCTGGTCTTGCCAGCCTTGCTGTGACCGTACGTGCCTTCCAGGAAGAAGTCTTCCGTCAGGTGATACGCGAGTCGTGCGCCGTATACCGCGTTGCTGCCGAAATCCTCGATGCTCAGCACGCCGACATAGGGGCCGATCTCGAAATCCTCCGTATCGATCTTGGGCCGCTTGATCTCGCGGCGTTCGACCTGCGGACTGATCACCGGCTCGGTATTGGACTTGGGTTCGGCTTCGATTGCCTGCTCGCCGGCAGCGGACGCAGGCGCATCGTCGCTGCGCCAGAGCGCGCAACCGGGAAGCGCGGCAAGCGCGAGCGTTACAAGAAGAATGCGAAGCCGGCCTTCCATTCGTTCACTTCCTCGTTGTCGTTGCGGCTGGTGAAGATCACGTTGTTGCGATACTCGAAGCGCACCATGAAGCGCCTCGTGAGGTAACCCTGCAGACCGCCGCCCACGTAGGCGATCTGGTCGGTCTGGTCCTCGACTTGGACGAGTCGGGACTTGGGATCGATGTAGATCACGCCGGTGCCGAGCGTGAAATAGGGCGATACGCGCCACTCCGGCACGAAGACGTGCAGCAGCCCGATGCTGCCCAGATAACCGTTGGAGACATCGCCGAGAATGTGCGTGGCGGTGAGCTCGATCGAGAGGTTCTCGCTGAAGGCGTAGCCGGCGAAGATAGAGATCTCGCTGGCGCCGTCGAAATCGCCCGCCAGGATGCCGCCCTGCCAGCGACGACTCATGTAGTTATTGCGCGAGGGCTCATCCAGATCGAGCGGTTCGCCCGTGGTTTCGAGTGTCGCGAGCATCTGCGCACGCGGCACCCAACCTTCCACGCCACGTTCGGTGCGGACATAGAACCAATCCGTGCGGCGCTTCTCGATGACGATCTTCTGGCCGCGATCGGCCACGTAGAACACGGGAAAGCCGCGACCCGGCCCCGAATGCAGCTCGACGTACGGATCGGCGACGACGACGGTACGATCCTTGGCACGAGCCTCGTCCTTCGAACCGGCATGGACCTGCGCGCTCAGCAATAGTGCTTGCAGCAGGAGCAGAGCGAGCAGGGAACGGGGCATCAATTCTCCGGCGCGTCGAAAGGATCGTTGTAGTACTGGGCGCCAATGTCGAGCCATTCGGACAGCAGCCGCAACTCAGCGTCATTCAAACGACCGGCGTGCGTGCCACCAGCAGCGAAGACGGTGAAGAAGCGTGACTGCGCAGCGCCCGCGCCTGCATTCATCGGTGGGTTGACGGCGACGGGTTGGAACTGCGGTTGGCCAGTCACCGGATCCACGCCGACTTGCACCAGGACGTCTTCTAGGACGCCATTATTAAGCACTTGCTCGTTGTCCGTGAAGAGCAGTTCGCGATAGGCATGCAAGTGATCGGGTTCCTGATCGTCCGGTCCATCGGTGAGATCGAGCTGCGCATCGGGTACCTGCGCCACGTTGTTGGCCGTCGGTGTGTGACAGTTCGTGCACGTATCCACGCCGCGATCGACGCTCCACAAGGGATGAATGTGCGTCGGGTAGTGGATCTCGATACGGCACAGACTGCCGTAGCTGCGTTCGCAGGAGGATGATGTCGGTGCGGGTGTGCCCTGCAGGGCAGTCGTGCAGACGTGCACATCGTTGGGCGCGAGCTGACCGTTCGGCACGCCCGTCGTTCCTGTGCTGTAGCAGTAGTCGAAGGGTGCAGCCGGATTCACCGCGGCCCACACGTCGTCGAATACGACGTCCATGCTTGCGAGGCAAAAGCCGCTCTCGCACAACAAGCGGTTGCGTGTCTGCGCCATGGTCTCGCCCGCGAGCGCGATCATGTTGGGGTTTGCGCCGGGGAATGGACCCTCGGTTGCAACGCCAGCATTCACCACGCTGAAGAGATCCTTGCGGCCGTGCGCGCGCGGCGGGTTCGTCGTCGGGTTATGGCAGCCCTGGCACTCGAGGACTTCGCCTGGTGTCACCTGTACCCAGTTGGCGTGACGCGGACTCGTGCTCTGGCCGGTCGTCACACGACGGCCATTGGCATCGGTGAAACTGATCGCGAGCGCCACGTTGGCGGGCACAGCGACTCGCACCGATCCATCGGGCTCAATGGGCGCATAGCCCACGATCTCGCGCATGCCGATGCCGCGGCCCAGCGGTCCGAAGGCGGTGTCCGGTACGTCGCGCAGATCGTCATCGGGTTGAGAGACGGCTTTTTCGATTCTTAGGAAGCGGGCCCGCCGCTGCCCCCAATTCGTCATGCTTGGATTGCTCGCATTGGCGAGTCCGCCCGGTGCGCGGTCCACGCCGTCGATGTCATACACGCTGCGGATGTGCAGCACGCCAAGGTTGTTTGCAACGAGCTGCTGATTGAGGGTCGGGCCGCCATCGAGAATGACCGGCGGCAACGCGCGCGGCATGGCGGCAACGATGTCCGTGAACGTGAAACCCTCCTCGGGCGGCACGACGGGCTGCTGCGTATCGCGAGTCGTGTCGTAGATGTACACGCCATACAGCGTCGGGGCTTCCACGGGATTCTCAGCGCTTAAGCGATCGGCAGTGCAGGGCACGATGCGCGTGTCTTCCATCAGCCGGCATTGCGACCAGCTCACGAGTAGACGGTTGGTGCCGTCGAAGAGCGGAAAGGCGGAACGATAGCGACCGCCCGGTGAGGGACCCGTCGTCGTGCGAACGTCCGTGGGCAGTGCGCTTTCCTGTGCGGGCCCTGTCATGCTCGCGTTGGCCAACGTCGGTTGTGTGTTGGCGACGAAGCGCTCGGTGTCGATCACGAGCAGATCGCCGCCTTCATCGGTCCCGGTGAACGGACGCGCGACTACGAGCGTGCGGCCGTCCGGCATCGGTCGTGGATTCAGGAACTGGATGATCGCATCGTCCGTGCCGGTCGCGTGGCTGTGCTTGCCGTAGTACAGCTCGAGCTCGCGGCCATCCGGATTCATGCGATACAGATTGAATTCGTTGTTGCCACCGGCGTTGTCCCAGCGGCTGAAGACGATCTGACCGTTCGCGAGCACGGACGGATCGCGGTCATGACTCTGATTGAACGAGATCTGATGCAGATCGGAGCCGTCGTCGCGCATCACGTGCAGCACGAACGCGGGCTCGCGGTTGTCCTCGTCTTAGCCAGAGAACGGTGCTTTGCCTTCGTCCGTCAACACCGCACGCGATTGGCGCTGCCGTGTCGAAGTGAACACGATGCGGCCGTCCGGCAGAAAATGGGGCGAAATGTCGTGGCCTTCTTCGGCCACCGTATCGTCCGCGATCACCCGGCGCAGCTCGCGCGCGCCGATGTCGTACAGCCAAACGTTCCAGGTGGGTTGATCTTCTTCGTCCGCGCCTTCGATGAACTGCGCGCGCATGGCGAAGACGACTTTCGTGCCGTCGAGCGAAACGTCGACGTCACGGACGTCGCCGAGCCCTTCGGTGATCTCGCCAGTGAGATTCACTTCGGGTGCGGTTGGCGAGGCGCGGTCGCGCATAAACAGATCGGCGCCGATCTCGAAACGCTGCAGGCGTCGCGCATCGGCCTGGTTCGCCATCTGCTGCGTGGGGACAGGACGCTTCACGTAGAACACTGGGAAATCGAGGGTCACGGAGTCCGCGCTCTGGCCGTCGCCGATCGCGACCTGATCGCCACCGCCGCCCGCTCCACACGCGCCGAGTCCCAATGCGCTCAATGCCAGCAGCACGCTCGTGCACAGCCGTGCGCGAAGGATGCTGGCTTGAGGGCGGCCCTGATGACGCATTGAGTAGTTCTCCCGAGATTGGGTCGTATGCAGCCGGCGTGTCCCGCGCAGGCTCCATGCAACGGCGCGCCATCATCGACGCGACATATTCATTCCTCTGTTAAGTCACTCACAGAAGCAGCGAGATGGAATCGTTGCTTTCGTGACCATTCGCTGCAGCGAGCACCCGCACACGCCGACAACGTGACAGAGCTCACAAAGCCATGTGCCGGACAGAACACATCATCGAAGCTCTGCAGAGTGTGCCGAGACTATCTACACGCGCTTATCGATCGACACTGTCTCTGCAGTGCGACGTATGACGGTTGAGACACTACAAGCGCGCAATTTCCGCTGCGTATAGTCGCCCCGCCTGTAGGAATTGATCGGATCGAACGTGTAGTGGAAATGCAGGGAGCCGATGCGAGATGGCTCTCAGATTGGATGAGTCACGCCAACCCAAGCGAACCGGACATGACGGACATGAAACAACAGCAACGCCCCGCCGGGTGTGTTTCGAAGCGCCGCGCCATTGCGGTCTGGACCGCAGTGATCGGCACGGCGCTAGGTTTGGCGCAGCCGGCATCGGCGGGTCCGCGCGAGCAGGCGAAGCGCATGCACGATCGGCTCGTCGGTACGCCACCGTCGAATGCGACGCTGAGCACGATGGAGTCGGACATCACGGGGGGGCAGGCGCTCCAAGCTGCGCTCTTCGCGATCGATAGCAATCGCGCGGAGTCATCACCCTTCTACAACGTCGTGGTGAAGAACTTCGCGACGCCGTGGACGAATCGCGATCAGACGATCTTCGCCCCACTGAACGATTACACCGCGACCGTGATCGGCATGGTGCGCGATGACATTGATTTCCGTCGCGCGCTGTACGACGACATCCTCTACGTCGGCCCGGGCGGCTACTCGCCACTCAACAACACCGCTTACGAGAATCTCGAGAGCAACAACGCGGATCTGCGCACCGTGCTCACGCAGACGGCGCAGTCTTCGGTCACGGGCATTCCTGCTACCGCGACCGCAGGCTTGATCACCACGCGCGCAGCTTCCGAAGCGTTCTTCATCGACGGCACCAACCGAGCGATGTTCCGCTTCACGCTGCTCAATCACATGTGCCGCGATCTCGAGCAGGTGCACGACACCTCACGTCCGCCCGATCGTATTCGCCAGGACGTGACACGCAGCCCCGGCGGCGACAGCCGCGTGTTCCTGAACAACTGCATCGGTTGCCACAACGGCATGGATCCCATGGCGCAGGCCTTCGCGTACTACGACTTCGACGAAACGCAGGGTCGGCTCGTCTACACGCCGGGACAGGTGCAACCGAAGTACCTCATCAACAAAGACAACTTCAAACAGGGCTTCGTCACGCCGAACGACAACTGGGAAAACCGCTGGCGCGTAGGCCAGAACTCGTTGTTGGGCTGGTCGGGAAGCCTGCCGGGAAGCGGCGCCGGTGCGAAGAGTCTCGGCCAGGAGCTCGCGAGCTCGGAAGCCTTCGCGCAGTGCCAAGTGGAGAAAGTGTTCCGTCAGGTGTGCCTGCGTGTGCCGACCGATCAGACCGATCGCAACGAAGTCGCGCGCATCACGACCGTCTTCAAGAACAACGGCTACAGCCTCAAGCGAGTATTCGCTGAGACCGCCGTGTACTGCATGGGCCAGTGAGGGAGTTCGAGAAAGCCATGAAGCGCATTTTCAACTTGCGTGCCCTGCGGTTCGCGACGCTTGCAGCGGTCGGTGCAATCGCATTGACGGCGTGTGGCGGCGGCGCCGAAACGACCGAGAATCCGAATACGAATCCGGGCAGCGGTGCACCGACGTACAACGGGCCACCGCCGGCTACGGGCGACATTCAGGCATTCCAGGTCAGCCTCTGGCAGAACATCATTGCCTCCGATCGTTGCGGCGGCTGTCACAACGCGGGCGGTCAACAACCGAACTTCGCGCGTAGCGATGATGTGAACCTCGCGTACCAGGCTGCACAGTCCGTCGTGACGCTCGCCGATCCCTCGCAGTCGCGGCTTGTGACGAAGGTCGGCGGCGGACACAACTGCTGGCTCGCGGATGCCGGTGCGTGCGCCGACATCATGACGACGTGGATCGAGAACTGGGCCTCGTTCACGAGCAGCGGCGGTGGGCGCACCATCGATCTGCAGGCGCCGGTCGAGAAGGATCCGGGTGCGAGCAAGCGGTTCCCAGCCACGCCGCCTTCAGAGTATTCCGGCGTGCATTCGCTGCTCACGCAGTACTGCTCGAACTGCCACAACCCGGATGCGGCCTCGCCGCAATCGCCGTATTTCGCAGTTGCCGATATCGACGATTCATATGAGGCAGTGAAGCCGAAGATCAATCTCGACAATCCTTCGCAGTCGCGACTCGTCGTGCGTCTCGGCGCGGAGTTTCATAACTGCTGGAGCAATTGCTCGAGCGACGCCGCAACGATGCAAGCGGCGATTCAGGCGATGGCCGACGCGATCCAACCGACACAGGTCGATTCGTCGCTCGTGTTGAGCAAAGCGCTCACGCTGTTCGACGGCACCGTCGCTGCAGGCGGCAATCGCTATGACGCCCATGTCATCGCCATGTACGAGTTCAAGACGATGTCGGGCACGGTTGCATTCGACACGAGTGGTGTCGACCCGGCGCTCGACCTCAATCTCTCGCAAGGCGTCACGTGGGTCGGCGGCTGGGGTATCAATATCCCGATGGGCTCGAAGGCTCAGGGCCTCACCAGCGCCAGCCGCAAGCTGCACACGCGCATCGGCGCGACGGGCGAGTACACGATCGAAGCTTGGGTGGTGCCCGGCAACGTCGTGCAGGAGGACGCGAGCATCGTCAGTTACTCCGGCGGCGTGAACAGCCGCAACTTCGCGCTCGGCCAGACGATGTACAACTACGACTTCTTCGCGCGCAGCTCTGCGACCGGTGCGGCCGGTGCGCCTGCGCTGTCGACGGCCGATGCCGATGAAGACGCGCAGGCAGCGCTGCAGCACGTCGTGGTGA
>CBJNAT010000028.1:0-11635 GCA_966434585.1 uncultured Gammaproteobacteria bacterium
GCACTGTGGGCAGTAGTCGATTTCGATTCCTTCGCGATGCGTCATCGCGAGCGTGCTGTCGGGACAGACTGGGCATTTCATGTCCGGATCTCCTGAAGTTCGAAGTGGCTAGGACCGCCGACGCGTGCGCGGCCTGTCCGGCGCGACGTGGCCCTGGGGGAGGCCCCATTTGTACCGCCAGCCGACATGACGCGCGAGCCCCTGCAGGTCCGGAAAGAGCGATGCGTAATTAATGGCACATGCATCGAGCACGTTCTTGAGATCGCCGGATGCTTCACCCGAAATGGTCCAGTACCGCAGGCGGCGGTCTTCGAAGGGTTTCACCGGATCGGGGTGCACCGTGAAGACGCTGCGTTGCGCCGAGATGCGCGCATTGATGTGGGGTGGCCGATAGATCGAGACCTTTTTCACCGTGAACGGATCGTGCGGCTCGTTGGGGCTCAGTATCGGCAGGCCTGACACGCCATAGATCAGAGCCTGCCCGGTACGATCCGCGTGCTCCACGGCGAAGAAAGCGGCAACGAGCAGACTCTCCGTCCAATCGAGCAAACGGGTCGCCATGCCGTAGTGCTGTGCAATGGCGAGCCACTCGAGGTCCGAGTAACTGCTGTGCCCGACGTACGGCTGAGCGTCGTAGCGAAAGCGAGCCAGTGCCTCGCGCTCATGCTGAAGCTCGTAGCGAATCGTCCGTGCCGATTCCTTGCTCATGCCTTCACGGCCCGCTGCGGGTAGCAGCTCATAGGTGGTCGAGGGCTCGCCACGAAAAATCCAGTTCGTCGCCTGTCGGCCGAGTTGCTCGATCAAGCGCGCGAGATCGAGCCATGACTGGATATGGTCGTCATTCTTGCGCTTGGCGCGCTGCATCGTGCTGCCCGTGTACCGCTGTCGATGCGATCAGTAGCACTACGGACGGCGTCGAGTTCCCTGCGGAAAGTGCGTGTGCCTGGAAGGCAGACGCAAGAGTGGCTGCACCTCATCTCCCCCGTTGGGAACGGATCTCACGCCCGAGTGTTTGGAACTCAAGTGCCTCGCCCGTCCAGTCATGAACGCCAAGACTCCCGATGCTGCCACCGCGCTGTTGGTCCACGGTGCTGAAAAGCTCAGCAGCGTGCGAATCGATGCGTACAACGCCGAGCTGCGTGCCGCCGATGGTTTAGTCGGTGATCGTGCGAGCAAGCGCGCATTTCAGGCCATTCTCGATGAATGGCGCGAGCGCATGCGGGCGGTGGGCGAGGATCCACTGGGCGAGAGCCCGAGCGATGAGCTGAGCAAGAAGGCGTTGGACAAGGTCCTGATCGCGGGCGATCCAGAAGCCGCCGGCATGGTCCACAGCGCCATCGAGGAGTTCGCCCAAGAGTTTGCGGCGGTGATCCGGCGTTTCTTGCGGCTGAAGGAATGGAAGGATACGGAGCGCATCGTCGTCGGTGGCGGGTTGCGTCAGAGCCGCATCGGCGAGCTGGCGATCGGCCGCACTGCCGTGGCGCTCAAAGCCGATGGTTATGACATCGAGCTGCAGCCGATCCGACACGAATCCGATCATGCAGGACTGATCGGGAGCGTGCACCTCGTGCCCTCATGGGTGCTCGCCGGTCACGACAGCATTCTGGCTGTCGATATCGGCGGCACCAATATCCGCGCCGGCATCGTGGAACTGAACTTGAAGAAGAGTGCCGATCTCGCGAAAGCCACCGTGCATCACTTGGAGCTGTGGCGTCATCGTGACGATGCACCCAAGCGCGATGCGGCCGTGGAGCAGCTGATCGACTTCCTGCGCTCGCTGCTCAAGCGCGCCGAGAAGGACGGCCTGACGCTTGCCCCATTCATCGGTGTTGGGTGTCCCGGCCTCATTCGCGAGGACGGCTCGATCGAGCGGGGCGGTCAGAATCTGCCGGGCAATTGGGAGCACAAGAGTTTCAACCTTGCGCAACGCCTGCGCGAAGCCCTACCTCGCATCGGCGAACACGACACCGTCATCCTCATGCACAACGATGCCGTGGTGCAGGGCTTGAGTCAGTTGCCCTGGATGCAGGACGTGCAGCACTGGGGCGTCATGACGATCGGCACGGGACTCGGCAACGCGCACTTCACGAACAAGAAGACGGAGAAGAGCGCGCGTTCGTGATGGAAAGGCTGCCCGAGACACGGTCGACTTCGATCGGTCGACTCGTGCCGCGACGTTTGCGGCGATTGATGTTTGCCACGAGCGAGTTCTTGGGCATTACAGTCTCCGGAAGCTGAGTCGCGGTAACTGTCGCTCACGCGGCGCGGTTCCGTCCGTTAAGCTCGTGGTCTCGTTCTTCTGGGCGTGTCGAGCACGTGATCGCCAAGCCTGCCAGCCCCCGCCGATCGACCCCGCGCAAGCCCGAGACATTGCGGCGCTTGCCGCTGTCGAGTCTGCGCGTGTTCGTCGCGAGCGCCGAGCATCTGCATTTCAGTCGCGCGGCCGACGCACTGGGTGTGTCAGCCGCGGCAGTGAGCATGCAGATCCGCGCGCTGGAGGAGTACTTGGGCGTGCCCCTCTTTCGTCGCAACGGTCGCCAGGTCGAACTCACGGCGGACGGGCGAGCGTTGCTGCCCAAGGTGCGTCAGGCGCTCGAAGACCTGGAGCTTGCGCTCGATTCGATGCGCGCCGACCGTCGTCAAGGGCAGCTGTGCATCAGCGTGCTGCCTTCGTTTCTTCAGCAATGGCTGCTGCCGCGCTTGCCGGATTTCCATGCGCGCCATCCGCGTATCGATCTGCGCATCGAGACGTCCCGCGACATGACCGATTTCCTGCGCGAGGACGTACAGGCTGTCGTGCGTTTCGGGCTGGGCGACTGGCGCAACCTGCACGTCGAGATGTTGCTGCGTGAATGGCTCGTGCCCGTGTGTGCGCCGAAGCTGCTGCGCGAGCACGGCAAGCTGACCGACCGGCGGCAGCTCGATCGAGTGCCGTTGATTCAAGTGTCCACTGAACCGTGGAGCGAATGGCTCGATGAAGCCACGAGCGATAACCGCGTGAAAGGCTCCAGCATGGACGATTCCGCAGCGGCCGTTCGTGCTGCGATTGCAGGGCAAGGCTTTGCACTCGCTCGTTGGAGCCTCGCGGCCGATGAAGTCGCGAGCGGGCAGCTCGTCGTCGCCAGCGAGCGCATCACCTGCTCGCGCCGGGGCTACTACTTCGTCTGCCCAAGGCAGTATCTGGATCTCGAGAAAGTCCGCATGCTGCGCGCCTGGCTGGTCGAGAAGGCGCTCGCCTTTCCCGATCCGCCGGGCGCGAAGCAGCACTGTGTGTGATTCAGCAAAGCTGAAGAGACCTTCAGCAAAGCGTCGCCGACAGGGGCGGCCTGACGCGCAAGCTCTCTCCCGGGCCATTCATTCACGTTCGGGAGGCACCCATGAGCATCTGCAAACTACATCAGCTCCTTGCGCTCGGCGCATTCGCGGCCGGCGTACTGTTCACATCGAGCTCTCCTGCAGAATCCGCCGCTGAAGTGCGTCAGCTGGCGGTTCACTACGGTGATCTGGATCTGCAGCAGTCCGGCGACGTCAACGTGCTGTACGCGCGGATCAAGCAGGCCGCAGCCACGGTGTGCGACAGCTTCGATTCGCGAGCACTCGCCCATCAGGCGCAGCGCCGGGGTTGCGTGAGCAAAGCCGTTGCACGCGCGGTGGCGGATGTCAGTGCGCCCGCGTTGTCCGATCTGCACAGCCATCGGCGCGAGCTGCGCCTCGCGAGCGCACATTGACGAGCGGAGATGGACAGACGAAGCGAGTACACCCGCTCGCCAGAGGTGTACTCGCCTGAGTGTCAGTTGATGGGAGCCGATGCAGTGCCTGCACCGGCGGCTGGCGTTTGCGATTTCGCCTGCGCAAGCGCGCGATCGGCAGCCGTTTCACAGCTTGCCTGCTGGGCCTGCGGAAGTGTCTTGCAGCGCGCTCGCTCGACTTTATGGCGCGCTTCGGCTTCAGCGACGGCGAGCTCGCGGCGCGCTTCGCTCGGTGTTGCGGCTGCCTGCGATTCCGCCTCGGCGATGCGAGTGCGTCCCTCGTTGGCTTCTTCGGCGATCCTGGCACGCGCTGCATCGGCCTCTCGTTGTGCCGTGCGTGCATCGCTGACGGCTTCCTCGGTCTCGCGCTGTGCTTCGTGGCGTGCATCCAGAACCTCGGATTCAGCCTGTCGCACTTTCTCCTGAGCATCCTCTCGCGCCTCGGCCACTTGCTGCTGTGCATCCGCTTGCGCCTCCGCGACATTCTCGCGAGCCTCGCGTTGCGCCTCCGCCGCGGTTTGCGGTTCGCGACTACAGCCCACGAGCGCCAATCCTGCGGCGAGCAGAATCCACGGTGCATGTTTCATGACGGCTCTCCACGCGCGCGAATTTGCGGCTGGAACGTGCGTTCATCGCGCGCAGTTCCGACAGCGGCACTCCCATGAACAGCTATCGACAGGCCGATCTTTTCGCTGCTGACTCGCTGCCCGAGGGCATGCGGTATGTCGAAGAATTTCTGAGCCGACGCGAAGAGGTCGACTTACTCGATGTGCTACCCACATTGCCCTTGCAGCACTCGCGCTACCGACAGTTCACGGCGAAGCGCCGCACCATCAGTTATGGATTCAGTTACGACTTCACTCACGGCACACTCGACCCCGCAAAGCCGATAGCGGAGTTCCTCCTGCCGCTACGCGAGCGAGTGGCGGCCGTTGCGCAGCTCGATCCCACGCAATTCGAGCAGGCACTCGTTACCGAGTACCGGCCGGGCGTGTCCTTGGGATGGCACCGAGATGTGCCCGACTTCGAAGTCGTGGCTGGGGTGTCGCTGGCGAATCCTTGTCGCATGCGACTGCGGCCCTATCCGCCGCGGGCCAACAAGCGCGAGGGTGTGATGGTGTTGGAGCTGCAACCACGCTCGCTGTACATCCTGCGCGACACAGCACGTTGGGCATGGCAGCACAGCATTCCGACGACAAAGATGCTGCGTTACTCGATCACCTTTCGTACGCGACGCCAGTTGTGAAGTCGGCAATTGGACGGCGCGAATTGCGAAATACCCGATCGGAACTCCAGCCGTCATCGAAACGTCATGCGCTCGGAAGCAGCAAAGTTATCGACGCAATGGTGATCTGGACTTCGTGTCCAACATTGTCGGAGAGTCGGAACGGAGCGCTTCCAGCGCGAGCCAGTAACCAGCGCAAACCGCCTCGATCAGGTCATCCTCTTCAAGGTCTCCGAGCGGAGTTAAAGGTATCTGGCAGAAGCCCCGCCATGCCGACGGGGCTTCGTTTTTTTGGCGAGGGATCGGGCTCCCTGCCGCGACCCTCGCATGCGATGAGCAAAAAGTGCGATTTTTGCTCATCGCTCGCCACCTACGGCGGCGGGCACATCCCTGTGCCTGCGTGCCCCACTGATAGTGGGTGCGCTTAACTTGCTTCGGCGGCTCAGCTCGCCAGCTTCGCTTCCATCGTGATCTCTGCCTTCAGCAGGCGGGAGATGGGACAGCCTGTTTTCGCTGCATTGGCTGCGGTGCTGAACTGTTCTTGTGTGGCGCCTGGAACACGTGCCTGTACAGACAAGTGCACCGCGGTCACCGTGAATCCAGCTTCGGTCTTCAGCAATGTGACCGTCGCGGTGGTCTCGATGTCCTGGGGATTCAGTCCGGCAGTGGTGAGCTGGCCCGAGAGTGCCATCGAGAAACAGCCTGCGTGCGCTGCCGCAATGAGCTCCTCCGGATTGGTGCCAGGTCCATCTTCGAAGCGCGTGTGAAAGGAGTAGGAGGTCTTGCGCAGCACACCGCTCTCGGTGGAGATGGTGCCACTGCCTTCTTTCAAAGTGCCGTTCCAGACGGCCGATGCGCTGCGCTTCATGGGTAACCTCCGATGAGATACACGGGCTCGTGAGGAGCGCAGAACCGCTAATTAAAGAGTTCCTTGCTCTTCGACGAGCTCGATGGTGTGCGACAGCTCCGCAGTCTTCGCGAGAATGGCGCTCGCGGAGCAATACTTCTCGGCCGACAACTTCACCGCGCGCTCGGCTTTGTGCGGGTCCAATTGACGGCCGACGATTCGATACTTCATCGCAATGCGCGTGAAGACTTTTGGATCCGTCGTAGCCCGTTCGGCTTCGATTTCCACGGTGCAATCGCTGACGCGCTCGCGGCTGCGCTGCAAAATCGTGAGCACATCGAACGCAGAGCAGCCGCCGAGCCCGAGCAGCAGCATTTCCATGGGTCGAAACCCCAGGTTGCGGCCGCCGGCATCCGGTGCCCCGTCCATGATCACACTATGACCGGAACCGGATTCGCCCAGGAACATGACGTCCTGGATCCATTTGATGCGAGCGTGCATGAGAGATTATTGGAATCTGAGGTTGGGGAAGACAGCCAGTCGGCTAGTCGGCTAGTCGGCTAGCCAGAGAAGTTTATCTGGATCTGGCTAGCAGACTAGCAAGCTAGCCGACTAACAGACTAATCATCCCCAACCGCTTCCCCCGGAAACAGCGCATCAGTGAACCCAAAGCTGCGCAGGTCCGTAATGCGCATTGGATAAAGAATGCCCAGCAAGTGATCGACTTCGTGCTGCACCACGCGTGCGTGAAAGTCGCTGACGGTGCGGTCGATTGGACTGCCGTGCTCATCGAAGCCGCGATAGCGCAGATGCTTGTAGCGCGGTACGAGCCCGCGCATACCGGGAACCGAAAGGCATCCTTCCCAGCCTTCTTCCTGCTCCGCCGACACAGGCTCCAGCTGCGGATTGATCAGCACCGTGTACGGCACGGGTTCGGCTTCCGGATACCTCGGGTTGAACGTGATGCCAAACACCACGACCTGCAGCGAGACGCCGATCTGCGGTGCGGCGAGACCTGCGCCGCTCTCCGCTTGCATCGTATCGTTCATGTCGACGAGCAGCGCTTGCAGTTCGGGTGTATCGAACGCGGTCACCGGCTGCGCACGCTGCAGCAGCACCGGGTCACCCATTTTCAGGACCGGACGAACGGCCAACGGCGGCTCCTGGCAGAGAGGACGTAACGCATTTTACGCGCGAGGCGCGCAAAAGAGCGGCGTGTCAGCTAGCTTGCTAGTCAGCTAGTCAGATCCAGGAACCATTCTGGCTAGCCGACTAGCCGACTAGCCGACTAGCCGACTAGCCGACTAGCAGGCTAAAAAGCCCCATGCCCACTCCCATCCACATCATGGTTCTCGCGGCCGGCGCTTCGACCCGCCTCGGTCAGCCGAAACAGCTCGTGCACGTCGGTGGCCGACCGGCGCTGCACCGAGTCGTTTCGAATGCGGTGTCCATTGCAGGTCATGCGGTCACGGTCGTTCTTGGGGCGCATGCTCGCGAGCTCACGCACGTACTGTTGCATTCGCCTGCCTCTGTGATCGTGAATCGCGAATGGGAGGAGGGCATGGGCGCCTCGATCCGTCGCGCCATGGCAGCGCTGCCGCCCGGGTGCGAAGCGGTGATGATCGTGCTCGGCGATCAGGTCGCGGTGACTGCGGATGACTTGCGCCGGCTCGTGTCCGCGTGGAAGGGTGAGACCAGCACCATTGCGGCTGCCTTGTATGAAGGACGTGTGGGTGTACCGGCCATCTTTCCGAGCTGGTGCTTCAGCGAACTCAGTCAGCTGCGCGGCGACCAAGGCGCACGGGCCATTCTGCAGCGCAACGCCTCGCGCCTCGTGCATGTGCCGATGCCGAATGCGGCGCTCGATCTGGATACGCCCGAGGATCTGGAGCGGGTACGGGCGAGGATAGAGTGATATCAGGCATGAGGCCAGAGCCAGAGGCCACAGGCCAGAGGCCAGAGGTGTGAGGCTTGAGGTCTGAGGCTTGAGGTCTGAGGGAAGACGGGAACATTCTGCCTCACGCCTCACGCCTCACGCCTCATGCCTCACGCTAGCGTGGCACCGCATCCGTCTCTGATGAGTTACCCCTCGCGACGCGCGCCTGTTGCGCGTGATAAGTCGGAGGTATCCCACATGGAGAGCATGAGCGAGTATCTGGTGCCGATCTTGATCCTGATCGCCGTCGCGGCGGTGCTTACATTCTTCGTGTTCAAACGCCGTGCCCTGAGCAAGGATGGTTTGCAGAAGGGCACCGCGGCGCATCCCGGGCAAGTGAAAGCCGAGAATCCGCCGGACCCCAAGCACCGCTCAGTCAATCAGCAGGGTGTATAGCTGCGCCCCGTCGATCGAGCAGGTCTCGCAGAATCGAGCGATGGCAATACTCCTCATCGGAGCAATAGCACCCGACTGAGAAATCCGTTCGGTGCGAGAGCGCCGCCAGCGTGTCCAGTAAGCGCGACGCGTCGGGCGTGCTCATCTCTTTGCGATAAGCGCGTTTGAAGCGGCGCCACTCGTGTTCATCGCGCGCAGACCGTGCCGTCTTCAGCAGTGATTCGGAAGGTGCGAGATTCGGCAGCCATACGTCATAGAAGTCCCGCTTGGCATAGTCCGATTTCGGTACACCGCGGGGTGGCCGTCGTACTGTGCCGATCCGCAGACCTTCCTGCGGATGTCGGGGGCTGCCGAGGCGCACGATGCGAATCAAAGGTCGATCACTCCACGGCCAAGCTCGAGCACACGGCCTGACACGAAGATGTTGCGCTCGCGATCCACTGTCAAATGCAGCTCCGAGGGCCGACCGACCCGGTCGCCCTGATGAACCACACGGTGTGCCGGCAATGCTGCGCCGGTTGCGAGCAGCCAGCCACCGAGGTTCGCCGCCGCTGAACCGGTGGCCGGATCTTCTGCAATCGCAGGACCCCGGCCGAAGAAGAACCGTGCGACCACGCCCTGTGGAGTGTCAGCCCACACGTAGGCGAGGCGCCGCTCGCTCACATTCGAGCCATAACGGTCCAACAACACCATGTCCGGCTGCACGCGTTCGACCGCACTCACTGAGGTCAACGGGATCACCAGCTGCTCGGAACCCGTGTTGACCCACAGCGGCTGCGGCCCGATGGACTCCATCGGCAGTCCCAGCATCGCCGCCAGCTGCTCACGCGAGGCATCCGGTGCGCGAGTACTCGGTGCATTTGCCCGCAATGTCCACACATCGCCGGACGCACGGACCGGAATGATCCCTGCCTTCATCTGCAACGTGACTGCATCGCCCACGCGATACAGCTCCCGAACGACGTGCGCCGTGCCTAATGTCGGATGACCGGCAAAAGGCATCTCGAAATCCGGGGTGAAAATGCGCACGTGCGCGGTGGCCACATCGCTCGCCTGGATGAACGTCGTCTCCGACAGATTGAACTGCAATGCGAGCGCCTGCATCTGCTCGCCGGACAGACCGCGGGCATCCTCGAAGACACACAAAGGATTGCCTGACAGGCGCTGCTCGGGCAGCGCGAAGACATTCAGAATGCGGAAGGCGTGCTTCATGCCGTGCTCCTATAGCTGTGGACAGAGTGCCGGGCACGTAGAGGTCTCGCCAGATACAGCTGAAATCAAAGCCGAGGGCGCAGCTGTGCTTGCCTCACGCCGCGGCGCAGCGCACATTTGCTCTGTCGACGCTGCGGCCAGCCACCATGAACACCACGACCAACAACAACGCCACGGCACCTGTAGATCACGACACGCCGCTCGCCACAGCGGGTGAGCGCCCCGTCTGGAGCGGCACACCCTCGCAGCTCATCAACTTGCCGCAATACCTGCTGTGGGGCGCGATTTTCGCGGGTCTAGTTGCGCTGGGGTCGATCATGTGGACTTCCATGCAACTGAACCTGTCGCCCGCCATGATTTACGCGTTGTGCGCGATCGCGGCGATTCCCCTCATCGTCATGGGCTGGAAGTATCTCGTGCTTGCGAATACCCGCTACGAGCTGACCACGCAGCGATTGCGCACGCGGACAGGTGTGCTCAACAAACATCTGGAGGAGATGGAGCTTTATCGTGTGCGCGATTATCGATTGGAGCAGCCGTTCTATCTGCGCCTGTTCGGGCTCGCCAATATCAGGCTCGAGAGTTCCGATCGCTCGACACCGTCGATCCTGCTACGCGCCGTCCCGCGCGGCGAACGTGTCCGCGAAGACATACGCACGCATGTGGAGGAGGCACGACGGCGGCGGGGCGTGCGAGATATCGAAGTCAATTAAGTTGGGTGAGGTGCCAAGCGCCCTCTCCCGTAGCGCGGGAGTACCGCTCCTGCGCGTCCTGCGCTCGCGGCATTCGTGCTTCCCTGCACGTCAGGGTTGGGGTGAGGGTGCTTCAAGCCACCACCAACTGATCGCATGCCGCGAGCCGGTTCTTTCCTGCCGACTTGGCTCGATACAAAGCTTCGTCCGCGCGGCGATAGAGGACATCGAAGTCCTCTGAACCCGCAGGTCCGGTGCAGATTCCAATCGAGACACTGAACCTGGGCAAGCCACTCTGCGCAGCGGCTTCCGCGCGCTCGAGGATGCGATGTGCAATCTCGTGTGCACCGTGGCTGTCGCAATTGGGTGCGAACACCAGGAACTCATCCCCGCCCAAGCGAGCGGTCAGATCGCGATCTCGCACGCTCTCGCGCAAAGTAGCCGCGAGACTCACGAGCGCCGCGTCGCCGGCGGAATGGCCATCGCTGTCGTTGATGCGCTTGAGATCATCGATGTCGACGAGGATGGTTGCGTAACTGTCTTCGCGTTGCGCGAGCGACTTCCGGATGGCCTCGATAGCACCGCGCCGATTCAGCAGGCCGGTGAGCTCATCGCGCACCGAGCTCTCGTAATGCGTGAGGATTCGTTGTTCCAAGCCACCGTGGTATGTCGCTATGAGAGCGCCGATCAGCACCGACGCTAGGCACGCAGCGACCAAGCTACCGACGAGAATCGCGTGAAACCGTGCTTCCTGACGCAAGTAGTAGTTGAGGTCGAAGTCCACACCGACGAAGCCGCTGTAACGGCCCTGACCGTCGCGGATCGGCGTGTGCCCCGTGAGGAACGTGCCGTAGTCATCGCTCTGAAAGTCGGGATACACCCACGTCTCGCCCCGCGCGACACGATCCAGCCAATATTGGGAATTCGTTTCAGTCGAGCGGAAATGTTCCATGTAGTGGGAGGGACGGCGATCCGAGAGCTCGGCAATCAACGGTGAGTTCGCTGTGTCGAGGACGAAGTAGGTCTGGCCTTCGCGCTCCACCATCGTGTAGACGTAGAACGCGTCGGGAATCGCGCGATGAAAACGCACGAGCGGCGCGAGCCCTCGGTCGTACTTCTCTTGCGTGAAGTTCGCAGGCTCGAGCAACTCGCGATGCAGATCGCCATCCAACACAGCCGCGGCCAACTGGGCGACTTGCGCCACATGCGCCCGCAGAACGTCCAGCCGCGCCTGCTTCGACAGATGCTGCGGCACGTACACGATGCTCAGCAGCACGGCCGCCGTGAGCAGCGTGACGGTGAGAAAAACCCTGGGCCGAAATGGGCGGCGGAGAGCGCTCATGTAATTGGCAGGCGAGTCGGGCCGCGAAACCGGCGAAGCTTACATGGCGCGTGTGTGCGGACGAAACACGAGGCGACTGGCGAATGGCACTAAGTTAGCTACTCCGAGGGAGATTTTTGACAGGATTAACAGAATGCGAGAAACGGCGAAACGCCTTCATCGCGCTGCTCTCATCTCACCATCCTGTAAATCCTGTTAATCCTGTCCATTTCTTCCGATCAGAGTAGACACTTAAA
>CBJNAT010000029.1:0-11562 GCA_966434585.1 uncultured Gammaproteobacteria bacterium
GGTCGCCTCGTCAACGCCAGAGCCGCGATCGGCAACCATGAACTCCACGTCGCCATCGCGATCGATCTGCGTACGCAACGTAATCTCCCGTGCGGCTTCCGGGACTTCCAGCATCGCATCGATGCTGTTGCGAATGAGGTTCAGGATCACCTGCTGAATCTGCACGGCGTCGGCCTGCACCTGCGGCGAGTCCGGCGCCCGCTGCAGCAAGATACGCACGCCATGATGACGAGCGTCCGTCTGTGCCAACGTCAGTACGTCTTCCAGGAGCCGGTTTGCTTCGATGAGCTCGCGCCGCACTTCGCGATTGCGCACGAACGAACGCAGTCTGCGGATCACTTCTCCGGCCCGCAGCGCCTGCGCACTGATGTGTTCGAGTGCGCCTTTCACTTCGTCCATCGTGCACTCGCCGTTTGCGAGCAGGCGCTGGCATGCCTGAGCGTACGTAGCGATAGCTGTCAACGGTTGATTCACTTCGTGTGCGATACCGGCTGCCATCTCACCCATCGTCGAAATGCGACCGAAGTGCGCGATTCTTTCTTGCATTTTGCGCACTTCGTCTTCTGCATGTCGACGATCGGTGATGTCATGCAGTGTCCCCACCTGTCGCAGCGGCCGGCCCTGTTCGTTGCACATGACCTGCGCGATGTGATGCACGTAGCGCAGCGACCCGTCCGGCTGCACGATGCGGTATTCGATGTCGAATGAACGCGCCCCCGCTGCAATCTCCTCACCCGCACGCAGCAGGCGCGCGCGATCGGAGGGATGGATGACCGACTGAAGGTGCTGATAGATACCGATGGGCGGTGCGCCGAAGTAACGCCCCAACACCCGATACAGGTGCGGCGACCAGTAGTCCTCGGACTTGCCATCGTAATGCACGACGTAGTTGCCGAGGTTGGCGATCTCCTGCGCGACGTTGAGCTGCGCCTCGCTGCGCCGTAACGCTTCCTCGGCATTGCGACGCACCGTGATGTCGCGAATGAACGCCACGAAGCGCGGCGGATTCAATCCCTGCACTCGACCGACTGCCAACTCGGCGGAAAAGATGCTGCCGTCGCGCCGCCGCGCGGTCAGCTCGCGCCCGATGCCGATCACCCGTGGCTGACTACTTTCGATGTAGTGCCGCAGATACTCGTCGTGCTCGGACCGGTAGGGTTCGGGCATGAGGAGATCGACCTTCTGACCGATCACATCCTCTTCCCGATAGCCGAACATGCGCTCACCCGCGTGGTTCAGCAGCTCGATGCGACCCTCGTGATCGATGAGCACGACCGCATCTGCCGCTGCATCCAGAACCGCCTGGAACTCGCGTTCGACGCGCTGAGCTCGCTCTTCCTGGGGTTCGGCAACGCGCAGCAAGGTCATGCGTCGGTCACTCGGGGGCCCTCTCTCGAGGTAGATTTGGATGCCGTGCAACGCGTCTCGGGGTAGCAGACACGAGCTTTGTTAGGGTGCGAATCGCCCGTGGATTCTAAGCACTGAGCGCGTACACCTGGCAAGTGCGGTCTGCGCGCATTCATGCGGCCCCACTATTCAAGCACGAGCAAGAGATCCTTTGCATCGACGCTTTCGCTCTGACGGGCCACCACTTCGATCACCCGCGCCGCCCGGTCTGCGCGAACCGCCGTTTCCATCTTCATGGCTTCGATCGTGAGCAGCACATCGCCGGCCGCTACAGCATCTCCCGCCGCCACGGCGATGGTCGCGATCGTTCCCGGCATCGGCGCGGCGACATGCTGCGGGTCGGTGAGCGTCGCTTTTCGGCGTGCTGGTTTGACGGCTTTTCGGCTGCGATCGACCACCTTCACCGAACGCGGCTGACCGTTGAGCTCGAAGAACGCCGTGCGAGTACCATCTTCATGAACATCGCTCAAAGTGACGAACGAAATGATCAGGGTCTTGCCGGCCTCGATGTCGATCGACACCTCTTTCCCGGGTTCGAGGCCGTAAAAGAAAGTCGGTGTCGGCAATTCGCTCACCCGACCAAATTCGATGTAATCGCGCATGTAGTCCAGGTAGACCTTTGGATACATGAGATAGGACGCAAGGTCCGTCTCGGTAATTGCGCGCCCAACCTTGCCTTCAACCTCAAGGCGCGTTTTCTCCAGATCGAGCTGCGGCAGCACTTCGCCCGGGCGCACCTTCAGCGGCGCCGTGCCCTTCAGAACTTTGCGCTGTAGAGCTTCCGGGAAGCCGCCCTCGGGCTGGCCGAGATCACCGCGGAATAGTGAAACCACCGATTCGGGGAATGCAACCTCGGTGTTCGGATCCAGCACCTTCTCAGGCGTGAGACCGCTCGTCACCATGAACAAAGCCATGTCCCCCACGACTTTCGACGTCGGCGTGACTTTGACGATGTCCCCGAACAGCTCGTTAACTTGCGCGTACGCCTTCGCCACCTCAGGCCAACGCGGGTCGTCGATACCTAGCGAACGCGCCTGCTCACGCAAGTTCGTGAACTGACCGCCTGGCATGCCATGCACGTACACCTCGGACGCGCCAGCACGCAAATCGCTCTCGAATGCGGCGTACAGTTTGCGCGTCTGCTCCCAATAGGACGAGGCAACGCGCAGGCGTTCGGGGTCCAGCCCGGTGTCGCGTGGTCCATGGCGTAGCGCTTCGACGATCGCGCCTAGATTCGGTTGCGAAGTAAGGCCACTCACTGCATCGATCGCGCCGTCCACGGCATCGACGCCCGCATCGATCGCCGCCAGCACGCTGGCCGCCGCAATGCCGCTCGTGTCATGCGTGTGAAAATGAACCGGCAGACCGATCTCTTCTTTCAGCGCCTTCACCAATGTGTGCGCCGCACGCGGCTGACAGAGCCCCGCCATGTCCTTGATGCCGAGAATGTGTGCGCCAGCCTGTTTGAGCTCGCGCGCGAGACGCAGGTAGTACTTGAGGTCGTATTTCGTCTGTTTGGGATCGTTCAGATTGCCCGTGTAGCAGATCGCGGCCTCGCACAGTTTGCCCGATGTACGCACCGCATCCATCGCGACGTACATGTTCGGCACCCAGTTGAGCGAGTCGAACACGCGAAATACATCGATGCCGGTTTTGGCAGCCTGTGCCACGAAATAGCGGACGACGTTATCCGGATAGTTGGTGTAGCCGACTGCATTCGCCGAGCGCAGCAACATCTGCAAAAGCAAGTTCGGCATCGCTTTGCGCAGTTCCGCGAGCCGTTCCCATGGGCACTCCTTGAGGAAGCGCAAGGCGACGTCGAACGTCGCGCCGCCCCAGCATTCGACCGAGAACAGGCCATGCAACGAGTGCGCGTAATACGGCGCAATCCGCACGATGTCGTACGAGCGCACGCGCGTCGCTAACAGCGACTGGTGGGCATCGCGCATGCTGGTGTCGGTGAGCAGCACTTGCGGCTGCTCCAACATCCATTGTGCGAATTTATCCGCGCCGAGCGCCTCCAGCTTTTGCTTCGTGCCATCGGGCGGCGCACCGACGGGCACGGCAGGAACGCGGGGCATGCTCATTTGCGCCGGACGCAGGCGGTCCTTCACTTCCGGGTTGCCATTCACGTTGACATCGGCAATGAAGCGCAGCAACCGCGTCGCACGATCACGGCGGCGTGGAAATTGAAATAGCTCGGGCGTTTCGTCGATGAAGCGGGTCGTGTAACTGCCATCGCCGAACCTCGGATGCAGAATCACTTGATCGAGAAAGCGTAGATTCGTGACTACGCCGCGAACTCGAAACTCCCACAGTGCGCGATGCATGCGCGCGATGGCCTGCTGCGGCGTCGGCGCCCACGCGGTGACCTTGACCAACAGCGAATCATAGAAGCGTGTGATGATGGCCCCCGAATACGCTGTACCCGCATCGAGGCGAATGCCCAAGCCAGCCGGGCTGCGGTAGGCCGAGATGCGCCCGTAATCGGGGATGAAGCTGTTCTCAGGATCTTCCGTCGTGACGCGACACTGCAGGGCATAGCCGTTCAGTTTGATATCGCGCTGCTGCGGCACGCCCGTTTCGGTATCGCCGATCGCGAAGCCTTCAGCGACACGAATCTGTGCGCGCACGATGTCGATGCCCGTCACCGCTTCCGTAACGGTGTGCTCGACCTGAATGCGTGGGTTCACTTCGATGAAGTAGAACGCACCCGTGTCTGCGTCCTGCAGAAACTCCACGGTGCCTGCGTTTCGATAGTTCACGGCGCGTCCGATCTTGAGCGCTGCCTCGCACAGAGCGCTTCGATGAGCATCGTCCAAGAACGTCGCAGGCGCGCGCTCCACGACCTTCTGATTGCGCCGCTGCACGGTGCAGTCGCGCTCATACAAGTGCACCAGGTTGCCGTGCGAGTCGCCGAGCAACTGCACTTCGAGATGGCGCGCACGGCGCACCAGCTTCTCCAAATAGACATCGTCCTTGCCAAAGGCCGCTTTCGCTTCCCGGCGAGCCACAGCGAGCGCACTGCTCAAGTCCGCCTCGCGCTCGATGATGCGCATACCGCGACCACCGCCACCCCAACTGGCCTTGAGCATCAAGGGGAAGCCCACTGCCCGCGCGAGCCGCAAGCATTCCTGGTCGTCGTAGGGCAGCGGCGGCGTTGCGGGCATCACCGGCACTCCCGCTGACTTCGCCAGCTCGCGCGCGGACACCTTGTCACCTAGTTTGTGCATGCTCTCCGGTGTCGGCCCAACGAAGATCACGCCGGCTTTGGCGCAAGCCGCAGCGAACTCTGGGCTCTCCGCGAGAAAGCCATAACCCGGATGAATGGCATCTACCTGGGCCGCAAGCGCAACTCGCAGGATGCTGTCGATATCTAGATACGCCTCGATCGGCCCTTTGCCCTCGCCGATCAAATAGCTCTCGTCGGCTTTGGTTCGATGTAGGGAGAAGCGGTCTTCCTGCGAATAAACCGCCACCGTGCGGATGCCCAGCTCGGCGGCAGCTCTCATGACGCGAATGGTGATCTCGCCGCGATTGGCGATCAGCAGCTTTCGAATACGCTTGGGGGTGTTCATACGATCGGATTGGGCAATGACCGGCGGAGCATAGTGGCAAGGGAACGAGTAGAGAAAAAGCTCGCGCCAGAAGAGCTCGAGCGGGTCGCGTCAGGATGCGGCTGCCCGGCGACCCTTCTTGCGGAAGGATCCCGTGGAGAGCTCGTCGTATTCCTTGTCCATGATCACGAGACAGTTGCGCCCGCGACCCTTGGCTTCGTAGAGCGCTTCGTCCGCTAGCTGGATGAAGCCGAAGTGCGTGCGATCGACGGTAGGCGATACGCACGCTGCACCGATGCTTACGGTCACTCGCCGCATCGGCGATGGGGCATGCGGCACGTTCAACGCTTCGATCGACGCCTGGATCTGGCGGGCCACTTCTTCGACATGCGCGCGGCCGGCGTCGTACAGCACGATGGCGAACTCCTCGCCGCCATAGCGGGCCGTGATGTCGAGCGGTCGCCGCGCGCAGTGCGCCAGGGTCCATGCCACCTTCTTCAGGCATTCGTCACCAGCTTGATGACCGTAGTAGTCGTTGAACGCTTTGAAGTGATCGATGTCGAGCAGCATCAGCGCGAGCGAGGCGCGGTCGCGCTGCGCTTGCTGCCAGATTCGAGTCATGTGTCCATCGAACACGCGCCGGTTGTTGATGCCCGTCAAGCCATCGCGGCTCGCGACCTCGATCAGCAGACAAGACTCCAGATAGCTGGTTCGATTAGCCCGCTCGAGGCTGTAGCAAACCGCCCCGCCGATCAGATTGGCGAATACCAGCACGAGGGCGTTCGCGGCCAGCTCGGCGCCGGGCACACCCACATAGCTCGCCAGAATCACGTATCCCGCCAGGATCAGGCAGGCCGAACGCACAGCTGCATAGAAGAACAGGCCGATCATCACATAGGTGAAGATCGTGGCGATAACCAGGGTGGAAATGAAACTGACCCCCTGCTGCGACGCGCTCACTTCCAGCGCGGCCACCGCCAGCCCGAAGAGGGGCGCGCCGATCTGTGCGGCAGGCGAATAGATCCGCTCGTATTGCGGGAGGTGCACGATGATCAGCCCAGCTACCAGCAGCGGCACCAGCACGACGGCCTGGATCAAGGCGATCGTGAGCGTATTCGGCGACTTGATGAGCATGTGGCTCAAGACCGAAAACGCGGCTACAAACGCCACCCCGAGCCAGAGATTGATACGCAGCTGACGACGGACTTGCCGGCGGTGCGCCTGACGGAACTCCTGCTCGAGCGGCGGTGCAAACTTCAGATATGGAAAGCCGCTCTCGAGCTGCAACGCGTAGGCAGACTCGGGTGGCGTTCCACGCACTGCGGGGCTATGCGGCTCGGACATGGCTGCTGAATGCGGCCGTTCGAGGCCGTTCGTGTGCTGGGGTCGTCTTGACCCTGGCGCGACGGTAGCTGCAAGAGCAGCGGCAGACAAGTTGGAGTAGCAGCAGGGTTGTCGGTAAGAGCCCCTGCGCTATGCGATAACAGGGCTTTGGCGTCGGGTGAAACGGCCCGAGAACCCGACCTCCCTTTGCGGGAGTTACTCTCACGCCGATCACGGGCGTCTTTCGACCCATGCACACCAATGCCGCGATTCTGGTAGCGATTGTTACAGGGCAGTGTTGATGCTGTTGCTGCCGAAATATTCGGAGAGATATTCGTCGAAGCTCATGCGATCGGCGGCCTCGATTGTAGCCTGGCGAGCGCGCGATTCGGTTGCTTCTGCTGCGAATTGCGCGAGCGTTTGTTCGTTGGGCGGGTACAACTCGAGGAAATACGACTTGTGAGCCTGCGACATGCGCAGCGCGAACTGCGCAAACGATTCGCCGCTGCCACGTAGCTCCTCCAAGGAGCGCGCAGACGGAGTGAGCGCTGCATCGTGAATCTTCGCTTCCTGCAATTCCAGCGCGGCAGAATACGGGCGATTGGCATCGCCGCCATCGAGCAATTCGCAGATGCCTCGCATGCTATCGATGAGCTCGAGACTCCACGTGCGCAGCTCGATGGGTCGACCCTGGCGGTTCAGCTGCAACTTGGGTTCGCGGCCTCGCAAAGCAACGATCGCATGGTTCTCGTCCGACATATTCTGTTCCGCGCGTTCTACCGGCGCGCCGTCCTTCAACACACAGAGCGCGGCGAACGCTTCGAGGAAGCGCAGTTTGCTTTGATTCACGCCGACTGGATCGAACGCACTCACGTCGAGCGCGCGCATTTCGACGTATTCGACGCCCGCACGCTGCAGTGCTTGGGTAGGCCGCTCGCCGGAGCGCGCGACGCGCTTCGGACGAATGAAGCTGTAGTACTCGTTCTCGATCTGCAGCAGATTCGTGTTGAGCTGGCGGTATTCGCCGTCCACCTTGACGCCGATCTTCTGATAATCAGCATGCGGCGTGCTGATGGCGGCCGTCAGATCGCGAACGTATTCGCGCAGGCTGTTCACCGAGATCTGCACACCGGCTTGGCTCTTGTTGCGATAGCCAAGGTCGCTCATGCGCAGCGACGTGGCGTGGGGCGCGTACAGCGTGCCCCGACTCAAAAGCTCTAATTTGTGAGTGCGGCCTGCCACGAACGACTCCGTCAAAGCTGGCGAGTTGCCGAAGAGGTAGAGAATCAGCCAGCCGTAACGGCGGTAATTGCGCAGCAACGCGAAGTACTGTTCGGAGATGAAATCCTGATCGCTGCGCGAGCGCTCCATTGCATCGGCGAGCACCGGCCAGAACGTTTCAGGGAACGAGTAGTTGAAGTGCACGCCCGAAATAGCCTGCATCATGCGTCCGTAGCGAAACCCAAGGCCGAGGCGATAAACCTCCTTCATACGTGCGACATTCGAGCGTCCATAGCGGGCAATCGGAATGGCGGCGTCGCCACGCAGCTCACCTGGCATGCTGGTCGCCCACAGCAGCTCTTCGCCGAGATGCCGGTACACGAACTGGTGCAGGTCGCAGAGGAACTGCAGCAACTCCCAGGTCTGCGTGAAAGCCGGGGTGACGAGCTCGATCAACGATTCGGAATAATCGGTCGTGATGAAGCGATTGGTCAGGGCGGAGCCGAGCTCGGCAGGATGCGAGCTGTGCGCCAATTCGCCATCCGGTAAGACGCGCAGCGATTCTTTTTCGATCCCCTTATGACCACCCTGCAGGACACCGCGCTCGCGCGAGTTGATGAGCGCAGCCAGCCTACGCTCGAAGACGCGATCGATTCCGACGGCAGGCATGAGGGCAGCAATTGTCCGAAGTTGCGTGGAGTGGATCCGGCCAGCCCAAGTGCTGCCGGACGGGCAGTGTCGTTGGGCCATTCCGGAGCGTCAAGAACGACGGCGACGCATTCTGTCGCGGAGAGAACTGCGAGAGGTGGAAGTCCCGGTACTCGAGCGTGGTTCCGCAGCGCATGATTCGGAAGGCCAAGGAACTGATTCAGAGCCGATTCAGTCCCAAAAGGCAACCCTCCATTCCCGAGCGATTTACCATCGATGCGCCTCACAATCGCCCTGCTCTTAGCGCCGCTGCTGACGAGTACTCCGGTACTCGCGGATGCCATGCGTTGTGGCAGTAGGCTCGTGAGCGAAGGCGAGACAAGAGCCGCAGTGCGGGCCAAATGCGGGGAACCCGCCGACGTGCAGACACGCACGATCCTGCGGCGACCGTACTATGACTTCCACGGCCGCATCGTTTACTACGGTGACGGGCTGGTGGAAGTCCCGGTCGAGTTATGGACGTACAACTTCGGCCCGTACAAGCTCATGCGGCGCATCCGCTTCGTAGACGGCCTGGTGGATGAAATCGAGACGCTAAGCCACGGCTACGAGGACTCGGAGGACTGATCCTGAGCGCTCGCAGCTCAGCGACGCGCCTTTTGTCCTTCTATCCAACGCCGCGTCTTTGCATCCAGCACCTCCAAGGGCAACGCTCCGTCGCGCAGCAGCTGACTATGGAAGGCTTTTAGATCGAATCGCGCGCCGAGCTCGCGCTGTGCCCGAGCACGCAGCTCCGTGAACTTGAACTGGCCGATCTTGTATGCGAGCGCTTGACCTGGATTGGCGATGTAGCGCTCGACTTCCGACTCGATGTCGCTGCGTGCCAGTGACGAGTTGGCGAGCATGTAATCGATGGCCTGTTCGCGTGTCCAGCCCTTCGTGTGCAGACCTGTGTCCACCACCAGGCGCATCGCTCGCAGCATCTCATCGTTGAGTCGGCCGAAGTATTGATAAGGGTCCTCGAACAACCCGAGCTCCTTCCCGAGCGATTCGGCGTACAGCGCCCAACCCTCGATGAACCCTGTGTTGCCGCCGAAGCGGCGGAACCGCGGCAGCGACTCGATCTCCTGCTGGATCGCAACCTGGAAGTGATGGCCGGGCGCTGCTTCGTGCAGCGACAAGGTTTCGGTACCGTATCTTGGCTGTGCTTTCAGGTTGAAGGTGTTGACATAGAAGATGCCCGGGCGAGTGCCGTCTGCTGACGGTGCTTGATAAGAGGCGGCCGCCGCGGATGCGGCTCGATACGCTTCCACCGCACGGACCTCGTAATGCGCTTTGGGAAAGTCGCTGAACAATTGTGGTAGCCGCGCGTCGATCCGCCGCTTCAGATCGCGATACGCCTGCAGCAGATCTTCAGGTTTGTCGAAGTAGAACTTGTCGTCGTTCTGCACGTAAGCGAAGAACGCCTTGAGATTCCCTTTGAACTTCACCTCGCGGCGCGTCCGTTCCATCTCGTTACGAATACGCGCGACTTCCTGCAAACCCATCCGGTGAATGTCCGCCGGTTGCATCTGCGTCGTTGTCTGCACCTCGACGAGATACGCGTACCACTCGGGGCCTTGCGGCAATGCCGTCCACGCCACGCTTGCGCGCGCCGCAGACAGATACTCTTGGCGAATGAAGTCGCGGAGTCGGCGATAAGCCGGCAGCACTCCGTCACGGATCGTGTGCTCATATTCGGCCGCAATGCGCTGCGCATCCTCGCCGGAAATCGTGGCGGGCAGGTGGCGTACAGCTTCGTAGAACAGGCTGGCTTTCGCGTCGTCCAAGATCAACTCATCGAGTTGCGCGACGAGCCGCTCCATCACGACACGCGGCTGCACGATCCCGCGCCGCATCCCTTCACGCATGTTCGCGATCGCCTGATCGGACCAAGCCGGATACGCGCGCAGTCGCTCGCCGAAGTTGTCGTAGTCTCGGGCGTTGCGGAATGGCTGCGCGCCTGTACCGGATGCAAGCATCGGCATCAGCAGCGGTAGCGAATACAGCTGATGACGGGCAACAGATGCGCAGGGAAGCGCGACCCGCCCACCATCGCGCGTCGCTCCTGCACGAAGACCTCCCAGGTGAGACGATCCTCCGCGCCCAATGTGTTCGTGTCGTAGCGCAGAGCGGCATCGAGGTATCGTCGCTCGAATGCGTTGCGTGCAGCGACCGCGTCCGGCGCGATGTCGTTCGGCAGTCGGTCGTTGTAGCGGTCATCGCCGATGTAGGTCGCTTCGAGCGGGCTCAACACCAACATCTCTTCGAAGTAAGCCTCGACGAGCTCACGCACCGATGATGGCTGCGCGTAGGAGAGGCTCGTCGCGGATGCGACCAGCACGGCGAAGAGCACAGTCTTGAAGATCGTCATCATCGCGAACTTCCTCGTCGGTCGGCTCAAGCAGCAGCCGCCAGGCTCGATGACTGGCGCACGACACGCCCAGCGACTCGCCAGAAGCGCCAATTGAGTAACGCAGCTGCAACGCTCAACCCAGCGATCAGACCCACCCAAACATAGATGGGACCTAGTCCCTGCCATATACCCAACCAGTACGCGAGCGGGAAACCCACGACCCAGTAGGCGACGAACGCGATCAGTAGCGGGATCGAGGTGTCCTTATAGCCGCGCAGCGCGCCCGCCGCTCCAACTTGCAGTCCGTCCGAGAGCTGGAAAATGCCCGCCATCAACAACAACGACGTGGCCAGCTCACGAACGGCGACATCTCGCGTATACACGGCGGCGATCGCATCGCTTGCGATGAGGATGACGAGGGCGGAGACGAACATGATTCCGCCACACAACGCGATACCGGTGAAACCAGCGCGTCGAGCCCCGCGGACGTCAGCGGCGCCGAGCTTGTGACCCACATGGATAACCGTCGCCGAATTCACAGCGAGCGGCACCATGAACATGACGGAGGCGTAGTTGATGGCGATCTGATGCGCGGCTGCGATCGTCGGTGTCATCGTGCCCATCAACAACGCCGCGCCGATGAAGAGCCCGCCCTCGCAGAGCAAACTGCCCGCGATCGGCAGACCGACACGCGTGAGCTCGAGGAGTATCACGCCGTGTGGCCCATCGATGCGCTCAAAGAGGCGATAGGGCCCGTACGCGCGATGCGCGCGCATGTGCAGCCACAGCGCTGCCAGCATGCACCACATGGATAGGGCCGTCGCCACGGCGCAGCCGACGACTTCGAGCCTCGGCAGACCCCAGCGCCCGTAGATGAGCAGCCAATTGCCGAAGACGTTGAGCACGAGACCGAACAGCGCGATGTACATGATCGGCCGCGTGCGCCCGATCCCTTCGCTGACGAAGCGCAGCGCCACTCCTCCGCCTCTCTCCTTCCCTCCCCCCCTCCCC
>CBJNAT010000030.1:0-11399 GCA_966434585.1 uncultured Gammaproteobacteria bacterium
GCCGTTCCGACTGATGTGCGCCGTCGCACCGGGCGCATTGGCCTGATCGGGCTCGGGCTCCTGGTGTTGGCGACCACCGCCTATCACCTGCTCACCGGCGATGAGGCAGATGCGCCTTCCGCCCTGAGTGCATCGGCACTGGCTTCCCCGGCCGGGCCGAAGAAGTCGCCGACGATCCCCGTTCTCGCGACGGCCGCGGTCACGGGCGACATCGGCGTATACCTCACCGGCCTTGGCTCGGTCGCTCCGCTGAACCACGTGGTCGTGAAATCGCGCGTGGCGGGCCAGCTGATGAGAGTGCACTTCGAGGAAGGGCAATTCGTGCGCGCGGGCGAGTTGCTCGTGGAGATCGATCCGCGGCCTTATCAGGTGCAGGTCGCGCAGGCCGAAGGCCAGCTGCAGCGGGACGAAGCGCTGCTGAAGAACGCCCGGGCGGATCTCGAGCGCTATCGCACACTCGCGCAGCAGCAACGAATTTCGCAACAGCAGTTGTCCACGCAGGAAGCGGTAGTTGCTCAGCATGAAGGCGCCGTGCGCAGCGATCGCGCGCAGCTGGACCATGCAAAGCTCAATCTCGCGTACTCGCGCATCACGGCGCCGATCAGCGGTCGTGTCGGCCTGCGTCAGCTCGACGCGGGCAACATGGTGAACGAGAACGACGCTGGCGGGTTGCTCACGATCACGCAGGTCGAGCCGATCACGGCGGTGTTCGCCATCCCACAGGATCAGGTGCCGCCCGTGCTGAAAAAGCTGCGCGCCGGCGAGCAACTTGCTGTTCTTGCATACGACCGCGAGCAGAGATCGAAGCTCGCAGAGGGCCGGTTGCTGACAGTGGACAATCAGATCGATCCGGCGACCGGCACGCTCAGATGCAAAGCCGTGTTCGACAATCGCGACGGCGCACTCTTCCCGAATCAATTCGTCAATGCACGGCTGCTCGTCGATCTGAAACGCGGCGTGACGCTGGTGCCGGGTGCCGCGGTTCAGCGTGGCGCCGAACAGTCGATGTTTGTCTACGTGGTGAACGGCGGCGGCACGGATGCAGCGGTGGCGATTCGAGCGGTGACGCTCGGCACGGCGGAAAGTGGCCTGGTCGAGATCACGAGCGGCCTCAAGGCAGGCGAGATCGTGGTCCTGGAAGGCGTCGATCGGCTCTCCGACGGAGTCAAGGTCGCGGTGCAGCTGAAAGATCCGGCACGCACGCAGCCGCCGGTGTCATGAATGAACCTGTCCCGCATTTTCATCGAGCGGCCCGTGGCGACCACGCTGCTGATGGTCGCACTCGTGCTGTTGGGCGCCGTCGCGTACACGCGCTTGCCCGTATCGGCGCTGCCGCAAGTGGACTACCCGACGATGCAGGTCGTCACGTATTACCCTGGCGCGAGTCCGGAGGTCATCGCATCGGCCGTCACCGCCCCGCTCGAACGGCAGTTCGGGCAGGTACCGGGCCTGCAGCAGCTCACGTCCACGAGCTCGGAGAGCAGCTCGGTCATCACACTGCAGTTCGACCTCGAGCTCGACATCGACGTTGCCGAACAGCAGGTACAGCAGGCGATCAACCTCGCGCAGCCCTTCCTGCCGCGCGATCTGCCCAATCCGCCCACATACAGCAAGACCAATCCGGCTGACGCGCCGATTCTCACACTCGCGCTGACTTCGAAGACGCTGCCGCTGTCGCGCGTGCATGACTTTGCGGATACGCGTCTCGCACAGAAGATATCGCAGCTGCCAGGTGTGGGTCTCGTCAGCGTCAGCGGTGGACAGAAGCCGGCAGTGCGCATCCAGGTCAATCCGTTGGCGCTCTCCGCGCACGATCTGAACCTCGAAGATCTGCGTCTCGCCGTTACCGCCGCGAGCGTGAATCAACCCAAGGGTACGTTCGATGGGGAGCGGCAGTCGTTTCAGATCGGGGCGAACGATCAGTTGCTCTCCAGTCGCGACTACGCGGCGTTGATCGTCGCGCATCGTGATGGCGCCGCCGTGCGGCTCGCCGATGTCGCGGATGTCGTCGATGAGGCGGAGAACCAGCGGCAAGCGGCGTGGAAGAATTCGGATCGAGCCGTGATCCTGAGCATCCAGCGACAGCCGGGCGCAAACATCATCGAGGTCGTCGACAGCATCAACGAGTTGATGCCCAGTTTGCGTGCCAGTGTGCCCGGAGCCATCGATATCGAAGTGCTTTCGGACCGCACGCATACGATTCGCGCTTCGGTGCACGACGTGCAGTTCGATCTCGTGCTCACCGTTGCACTGGTCGTGATGGTGATCTTCCTGTTCCTGCGCAATCTGTCGGCGACGATCATCCCGAGTGTCGCAGTGCCGCTGTCGCTGATCGGCACGTTCGCTGCGATGCATCTGCTCGGGTTCAGTCTCAACAATCTGTCGCTCATGGCGCTCACGATCTCGGCCGGGTTCGTGGTCGATGATGCGATCGTGATGATCGAGAACATTGCGCGGTACGTCGAAGAGGGGGAGCCACCGCTCAGTGCCGCATTGAAAGGCGCGAAGCAGGTCGGCTTCACCATCCTGTCGCTCACGATCTCGCTGATCGCGGTGTTGATTCCGCTGCTCTTCATGGGCGACATCGTCGGTCGCCTGTTCAGCGAGTTCGCCATCACGTTGAGCGTCGCCATTCTGGTATCGGCCGTGGTCTCCCTCACGCTGACACCGATGATGTGCTCGCGCTTGCTCGAGCGACACGAAGCGGCGCAGAGCGGATGGTTCTTTCGCGTGACCGAAGCGTTCTTCGACCGTGTGATCGCGTTCTATGCGGACACCTTGCGCTGGGTGCTGCAGCGGCAGACGCTGACGCTGATGGTTGCGTTGGCCACGCTCGTGCTCACGGTGCTCATGTACGTGGCCATCCCGAAGGGCTTCTTCCCCATCCAGGACACGGGACTGATTCAAGGCATCTCTGAAGCACCGCAGTCGATTTCGTTCCCGGCGATGGCAGGTCGGCAGCAGGCCCTCGTCGAGCGCATCCTTAACGATCCGGCCGTGGCAAGCGTCTCCTCCTTCATCGGCGTGGACGGGACCAATACCACGCTCAACAGCGGGCGTATTCAGATCAGCTTGAAGTCGGACGAGGAACGCGATGCCACGGCGAGCGAGGTCATCCGACGACTTCAGCCCGAGTTGGCCAAGGTCAGCGGCATCACGTTGTACATGCAGCCCGTGCAGGATCTCACGGTGGAAGATCGCGCAAGCCGCACGCAGTTCCAGTACACGCTTGAATCACCCAGCGCTGCGGACCTGAACACGTGGGCACCGCGTCTGGTGCAGCGGCTCGAGGCACAGCCCGAGTTGCGCGATGTGGCCAGCGATCAGCAGGACCGCGGCCTGCGTGCGGCCCTTGCGATCGATCGCGACACGGCCTCGCGTCTCGGCATCACGACGCAGATGATCGACGAGACGCTCTACAACGCCTTCGGTCAGCGCCAGATTGCGACGATGTTCACGCAGCTGAACCAGTATCGCGTCGTGCTCGAGGTGAAGCCCGAGTTCCGCCGCACGCCGGCGGCACTGGCACAGCTCTACATCACGCCACCGGGTGGACGAGCGGTGCCGTTGAGCGCGATTGCGCACTGGGAGGAAACGCAGGCGCCGCTCACCATCAATCACCAGGGTCAGTTTCCGGTCGTGACGCTGTCGTTCAATCTGGCGCCGGGCACGTCGCTCAGCGATGCGGTGGAGACGATCGATCGCATGCGCAATGAGCTCGACATGCCAGAAAGCATTCGCACGGCCTACCAAGGCGCCGCGCGCGCGTTCCAAACGGCGCTCGCCAATCAGGCCTGGCTGATCATCGCGGCGCTGGTGGTCGTGTATCTCGTGCTCGGCGTGCTGTACGAGAGCTTCATCCATCCCGTGACGATCCTGTCCACGCTGCCGTCGGCAGGCGTGGGCGCGCTGCTCGCACTCATGGTGTTCGGCGAGGACCTGAGCATCATTGCCTTGATCGGCATGATTCTGCTGATCGGCATCGTGAAGAAGAACGCCATCATGATGGTCGACTTCGCGCTCGATGCACAGCGTAGTGAAGGCCTGGCGCCCGGCGATGCCATCTACAAGGCTTGTCTGCTGCGCTTTCGGCCGATTCTCATGACGACGATGGCCGCGCTGTTCGGTGCGGTGCCGTTGGCATTCGGCACAGGCACGGGTTCCGAGCTGCGCCAGCCATTGGGAATCACGATCATCGGCGGACTGGTGTTGAGCCAGATGCTCACGCTATACACGACGCCCGTGATCTATTTGTGGTTCGATCGTCTGGCGCAGCGCTTCTTCAAGCGCGCCGATGCGCCGACGAGTGAAGCGCTGAGCCCATCGTGAACCTGTCGCTGCCGTTCGTTCGCCGGCCGGTAGCAACGACGCTGCTGACATTGGCTCTGGCGCTGATCGGCATCCTCGCGTTCTTCAGGTTGCCCGTCTCACCATTGCCTGAGGTGGATTTCCCAACGATCTCCGTGACCACCGTACTTCCCGGCGCGAGCCCGGAGACCATGGCGTCCGCCGTCGCCACACCGCTCGAACGCCAGTTCGGCCGTATCGCGGGCATCACCGAGATGACGGCGGCGAACTATCTCGGTGTCACGACCATCACACTGCAGTTCGACCTCGATCGCAACGTCGATGCCGCGGCGCGTGAAGTGCAGGCGGCAATCAACGCAGCACGCGGCAGCCTGCCGCAGAACCTGCCCAATGCGCCCAACTACAAGAAGGTGAACCCGTCGGATTCACCGATCATGATTCTGACGATGACGTCGGACACGCTGAGTCGCGGGCAGATGTATGACGCTGCGTCGACGTTGCTGCAGCAGAAGCTGGCGCAGGTCGAAGGCGTGGGTCAGGTGAACGTGGGCGGTGCTTCGCTGCCGGGCGTGCGTGTGGAGGTGAATCCAAGTTACCTAAACACGTATCGGCTGAGCCTCGAAGATGTGCGTGTGGCGATCGCCAGCGCCAATGTGAATCGGCCCAAGGGCTCACTCGCTGACGATACGCATAGCTGGGTCATCAGCGCGAACGATCAGTTGTTCACGGCGGAGCAGTATCGCGCGCTCGTGATCGCGTATCGCGGCGGGTCGCCGGTGCGGTTGGGCGACGTGGCCGAAGTGCTCGATGCCGTGGCCGACGCGCGCAATTCGACGTATTTGAGCGGCGTACCGGGAATCAACCTCGACATCCGCCGCCAGACCGGTGCCAACATCGTCGCGACCATCGACCGCATCAAGGAGCTGTTGCCGCAGTTACGGGCAGCAGCACCAGGGCTCGTGAAGATTCACATCTGGGTGGACCAGACGGTGACGATTCGAGCGTCGATCGGAGCGATCGAGAAGGCGCTCGCGATTTCGGTGGTGCTGGTGATCCTGGTGGTGTTCGCGTTTCTGCGTGACCCGCGTGCGACAGTCATTCCCAGCATCGTCGTGCCCACGTGTCTCATCGCGACGTTTGGTGTGATGTACCTCTGCGGCTTCAGCCTGAACAACCTGTCGCTCATGGCACTCACCGTTGCCACGGGCTTTCTGGCCGACGATGCCATCGTCGTGATCGAGAACGTCAAGCGCCACATCGAGAACGGGCTGACGGCGATGCAGGCGACCCTGCGTGGTGCAAGTGAGATCAGCTCCACGATACTGACGATCTGTCTCGCGCTGTTTGCAGCGTTCATTCCGCTGCTGCTGATGGACGGCATCATCGGCCGGCTGTTCCGCGAGTTTGCTGTAACGCTCGTGGCTGCGATTGCGATCTCGACGGTGCTCTCGTTGACGGTGACACCGGTGCTGTGCTCGCGCTTGCTCAGAAATCGTCCTGCTGCAGAGCCGGGTCGCTTCGCGCGCGGCAGCGAATGGCTGCTGACGCACCTGCATTCGGGTTACGCGCGCGGTCTGCGTTTCGTGCTGCGCAATCCTGCAAGCGTGCTGATCCTGACGCTCGCAGTCATCGCGCTCAACGTGCACCTGTTCATGACCGTACCGAAAGGGTTTTTCCCGCTGCAGGACACGGGTCGTATCCAAGGCTCGAGTACGGCCGACCAGTCCGCTTCGTTTCATGCCATCGACGAACGCGTGGAGCGCATTGTCAATCTCGTGAAGGAAGATCCCGCGGTGGAGTCGGTGCTGGGACAGACGGGACAATGGGCCGGCAGCGGTGGCGTCGGGGGCAATGCCTCCTCGATGAACGTCGGGCGCATGTCGATCACACTCAAGCCCTGGGATCAGCGCAAGCCCGATACCGCCGATATGGTGATTCAGCGCCTGCGTCCGAAGGTCAACAAAGAGCCCGGTGCGAACGTATCCATGCAGGCGGTGCAGGATATCCGCATGGGCGCGCGCCAGACGGCCGCGCAGTATCAATACACGTTGCAGGGCGAGAATCTGGCGGACCTGATCGAGTGGGCACCGAAGCTCGTGGACAAGCTGCGCTCGATCCCGGAGCTCGCTGACGTCAACAGCGATCAGCAGAACAAAGGCCTGCAGCAGCTGATCGAGATCGATCGCGCGACGGCAGCACGTCTCGGCATTTCCACCCAGACCATCGACAGCACGTTGTATTCGGCCTTCGGTCAACGGCCAGTGTCGACGATGTACGCGGCGCTGAACCAATATCACGTCGTGATGGAAGTCGCACCGCAGTTCACGCGTGATCCGCAGTCGTTGCGCGATATCTACGTGCAGTCTGCGGCCGGCGAGCAGGTGCCACTGTCCGCTTTCGCACGCTATGCGTCGACCACGGCCCCTCTGGGCGTCAACCACTTCGGGCAGTTCCCAGCCATCAACCTGTCGTTCAACTTGATGCCCGGCGTGTCGATCGGCGATGCAGTCGACATCGTCGCCGCCGCCGAGCGCGACATCCGCATGCCTGCCACCGTGCATGGCAGCTTCCAGGGCACGGCCGCCGCTTTTCAAGCATCGCTCAAGAGTCAGCCCTTGCTGATCGCGGTGGCCATCTTCTGCATCTACATCGTACTCGGCGTTCTGTACGAGAGCGCCATTCATCCCCTGACGATCCTGTCGACGTTGCCGTCCGCAGGTGTCGGCGCCGTGCTCGCGCTCACGCTGTGCGAGATGGACCTGAGCGTGATCGCGATGATCGGGATCATTCTCTTGATCGGCATCGTGATGAAGAACGCCATCATCCTGGTGGACTTCGCCCTGGCCCAGGAGCGCGAGCGTGGCAAATCCGCACGCGACGCCATCTATGATGCATGCCTGTTGCGCTTTCGCCCGATTCTCATGACGACGATGGCGACGCTTTTGGGCGCACTGCCATTGGCGCTCGGCAGCGGCATCGGCGCAGAGATGCGCAAACCGTTGGGCACCACGATCATCGGCGGCCTGGTCGTGAGCCAGTTGCTTACCCTGTTCACCACGCCGGTGATGCATCTGTGGTTTGGCAGAGTGATGCAACGCGGGCGGAGTGAGCGGGGAGATACGGTCACGCCGCTACGCAGCGCTTCCTCTCACTCCTCTCTCGCGGGTGGGGGAGGGTGAGGCGCCAGCCAAAGGGGACAGATTTATTTCTCGACAATCACACCGTTATTAGCGCTCTGGCCGACTGATAGCCGAGAGTATTGTCATTTGCTTCAGCGTCGGAGGCACGGATGCCGCGCAGAAGCCGAATTTCAGTTGCGCACTACCCTCACCACATCGTCCAGCGCGGCCACAATCGTCGCGCGGTCTTCGTCACGGACAAGGACCGCATGTGCTACCTGGAGACACTCCAGGAATTCCGACAGGAACTGCAGCTGCGAGTCTATGGCTATTGCTTAATGACTAATCACGTTCATTTGATCGTGGATCCAGGCAGTGACGCCGCAAATCTAGGATTGCTCATGAAGCGGCTCGCCGGTCGGCACACACGCAGGCTCAATCGGCTCGAGCGCCGCAGTGGCACAGCGTGGGAAGGTCGCTGCAAATGCAGTCCCATCCAGTCCGACCGCTACTTGCTTGCGTGTTCGCGTTACGTTGACCTCAACCCGGTGCGCGCGAAGATGGTCGCTGCACCGGAAGACTATCCCTGGTCGAGTTATCGGGCTCGTATCGGCGCTATCGATTGCCCTTGGCTCGATCCAGACCCTTGCTATCGCGCACTCGGATCTACTCCCCAACAACGTCAGCAGCGCTACCAAGCCTTCGTCGAGCAGGGCATCGGGCGTGCAGAACTCGAGTTCATTCGCGGTGCCGTACAACGCATCAACTCACTGGGAACGACGCCTTCGTACTGGAGATCGAACAGCGCATCGGCGTACGGATTCTGCATCGCAGACAAGGCAGGCCGGATGCCGCGAGTTCATCGTGAGCGCGGCCGAACGGAGAATACGGAAACAAATCTGTCACCTTTTCTGATGAGCAGTCCGTTCTATCGGAACCCAGGTCGTAGCATATATGTGTCGTCTGTCTGACATCCCGCAGGCTCGACTACGCCGGCGAGATTCGATATGAAGGGTAAGTTGGTTCGCACCAGGCTTGCAGACGATACCCTAGCCTGAGGGAGAGCTTCGTTGCGTAAGATCCTTCCGTGTCTTACCTGCGCCATCGTGATGGGAACCGCCGAATCGGGAGCGGTCGCGGACTCCTTGCCAAAAGGCGTAGTCCAAGTGCGTCCGGTGGCCCGGCCGGTAACGGCGCGACCTGCCGCGCAGCTCACGATTGGCGCGACGCCATTCTTCAACTATGTCTTGCCGCAAGGCTGGCGCATCGGTGAGAGCGGCCAGTACGCGCTGACGCTGATCGCGCCGGACAACAAGGCTCTAACGTTGATGGTCGGCAACTCAGGATTGCCCATCAACTTCCCGCCAGCGCAGTTCCTCTATCAGAAGCTAATGGCTATCCAGCCTCAGGCCCTGCAGCTCGGTGAGCCGCGCGTGGCACAGCCGCTGCAAGGCTTTGCGCAAGCGTGGACATTTCCGGTGACATACAGCGTCAACGGAAATCCGTGCCTTGGCTTGGCGACCGTACACATCGCACCTGCATACGACTCCGCGGTGATGGCAGTCACTGCAGCCATGTCCGAGTCGCGCCAGTGGCAGGGTTATTCAAACTGGTTGCCGCTGGTCGCCTCACAGGTCTCGGCGCGTAACGGCGCAGCATTCGGCATGCGCGGCATCATGGCGCAGAACCTGCAAAACTCTGCGGAGCACGCGCGTGCCGCACAGGAGTACCGCAGCTGGTCGCAACGGAACTGGCAGGCCGTCACCGACCAGCGCAACGCTTCCCAGGATCGCAACAACACGCAATTCCGGGAAGCGCTCGGCGGCGTACAGACCTACACCAATCCGCACGACTCGCAGCGTCCGGTCGAACTGCCGAACACGTACAAATATTTTTGGGTCAACGAGCAGGGCACGATCGTCGGAACAAACGACCCCGGCATCGATATGAACTCGGGCTCAACACACGACTGGCGACGGATGCCGAAGCAGTGACGAACCCAGAAGGGGGACGGATTGGAAGGAGAAAGGGGACAGATTTATTTCTCGATACCACCAGTCAAATGCACGAATGCACGACCCGGTGCGGAGAGCGCACGAGGCAGACCAGACGCCGTAAGTTCCTCGTGAGCACGACCGACAATCGAAAATAAATCTGTCCCTCTTTCTCCAAAATCCAGCACCGAACCTTGCCCTCGAGATCCTCATTCCGTTCGCGCTGAATCAAGTGTAGTCAGTGCTGCATCAAGGAAAGACTGAGCGAGCTTCGCTTGCGAGCTTGGTCAGGTTGCTGCCTGCGGCGATTGCGTTGAAATCGGCTGCGCCCGAAGCAGTCGCGCTGACGACACCCACTGCATAAGGTCCATCTGACCAGAAGCCGAACACCGGACTGCCGGACATGCCCTTCACCAGGTCGATCGTCTCGCTCTCGAGCATCCGACCACCGCCCACATCCCATTCATCTTCATCGAGGAAGAATCCCGTCTGGAACACGGGTGGCACGCCTGCGCCAATGTCTGGCGCATGCGCGATGTTGCACCAGACATCCGTTTCATCGTCCCATGCCGCATCGTACGTACGCACGCCGAACCACCCGAGCCTCACGCCCAGGCTACTGTCGAGGATGATGACCGCGTAATCGTCATCGGCACTCGAGTAGCTCACGTCGTGAATGCGCTCGAAAGCAACGACGTCGGTGGCGGTTGCCGAGGCCAGAATGACGCCGCTCTGCGCAATGAGCACTGTTTCCATTGGACCGTCCCAGTCGATGACATGACTGGCGGTCAACACATGTCGTGGCCCGATGAGAACGCCACAACCTGCGCCTTTTCGATTCATGACTCGGCATACGCAGCGCCAGGGATAGCTGAGGTCGAAGTAAGGCTTACGACCATCTGGAGGATAGATCCCGCCGAGAGGGTCAAGCTCCTTACCCCGCCAGATCACACGCGATTGCGGCAGCGTGTAGAAGTGCGGAGTCGTGTTCACTCCAGCAATCCCGCGCGGCATCGATGGACGCAGTGGTACGTCCGCACGGGTGGCAAGATCTTGACGCGAAAGCCACACTGGCGCCCGACGCGGCACACTCTCAACCAACAGCTCATCGCCGTGCGGGTGGACCCGCACGTCTGGGGCACGATCCTTGACGTCACTAAGGGGAATGGGTTTGTGAGACATAGCAAGATCCTTCTCGGCTGAGGGCAGATCATTCAACTCAACAAAGAATAGGCTGCCTCGAACTGCAGACAATTCGGCGGAAGTACTAGAGCTGCCGCACTGCCGTGGTCGCGCACAGGTGTCGGACTTGAGTTGTTGGACATTCGCGGAAATTCAATAGCTCAAGTCCGGTACCGGTGTCTTCACAAAGGGGACAGATCCATTTTTCAACAACGCATGAGAATGTCCCAGCGCACCCGGATGCCCTTGACGCTTGGGTCGAATGTGCGATGGAAGTGCTTGATCGCCTCAACGCCGCGAAGTGAAGGTCATTCGGTTGTTTTGGTTGCATCTATAACCGAATAGCCGAAACCCCGGCACCGAAGTCCTCTGCAGCCATGCGCGGCGCACACACCGAGCAATCACGTGGAGTCTGTCGGCGACGGCGGTCATTGCCGGCGTACCGTTCGATCCGCTCTACAGCATCGGCTATGCATTGATCCACGAGTTTCCCTGAGCGATGGAAGGCTCTCTGAACGCTTGCTCGTACCTACCCAGATTCAAGCAGATTCAAGGACACCCACCAAATCCCCACCCAATACAGCACACAGGAAGTTCGACTGAAGAGTGCCGCGGCGCCCACTGCCAGGGCAGGAACTGCACGCTCGGACATGCGAGCAGTGCGGAGTAGCAAAAGATGGGAGGCAGTGAGGTGGGCCAGTTGAGGCGAGTGCATTCACGTGCCTAGCCGTGCCGCACCGTCGCGGTGAGCAGTCCGGTGTTTGTATGGAAATTGCTGGGTGTCCTGTGCCTACGT
>CBJNAT010000031.1:0-11365 GCA_966434585.1 uncultured Gammaproteobacteria bacterium
AAGCCGCGCACGCGCGTACCCGGCGCACCCTTGCTCTTGCTGCCGCCCTCGAGGCGGCGCGTGCCTTCTTCCAATGACTTCAGCTCGGCTTTGAGACGCTCGATCGCTTCGCGCCGCGAGATCGTCTGACCTTCGGCATCCGCGAGCTGCACTTTCAACTGTTCCGCCTCGGTGATCATGCGGGCCGCCATGCCCTGCGCCTTCTTCTTCTCCTCATCCGTGCTGATCATCGCATTCTTCAGGACGGCAAGATTCTGATAACCCTCGAGCACCTGCTGCTCGAGCCGATCCACTTCGGCGCGCAAACCCGATGTCTCGCGCTGGAAGTGGCGGCCCGTCGTCGCATTGAGCACCATGTACAGCAGCACGATCGCGCCGAACGCGCAGCAGATCGTGTCCAGGAAGGACATGCTGAAGATGTCAAAGCGACGGCGTGGCTTGGCCATCGTCGTGCACCAGTTGAATGAGATCGAGCGTCACACCCGGCGCGCCGAGTCGCAAGCGATCGCCGACCCGCAACACGCCCGCACCTTGCACGCGCGCGTCGTTGATGAACGAGCCGTACGTGCTGTGATCCTCGACCAGCGTTGTGCCGTGTCGCCGCACGAGCGTGCAGTGCGAGCGCGACACCCCCGGCACTCCGGACGGCACTTCCAAGGCGCGCGCCGCGCCGTTCACGGCCCAGCCGATCGTCAGCGGTTGTCCCGTGATGGCATAAGCACGCGAGTTGAATAGCACGTGCGTCGGCTGCTGCTCGGCCGGCACTTGGAGCGGTGCGCTGGCAACCGCAGTGCCTTCACGCGCGAGCGGCGCTTCGAGACGCGTGACGAGCGCAAGCGACTGTGTGGGTCTGCGGATCGCGGGTTCATGGCGAATCGCACCGGCCGCGGCAGCAGCGGGCGCTAGCACGCTGAGCTGCACGCCGGGCAAGTCGCGAAGCGGATCGAGCAAGCCGGGCCACACACTCACGGGCTGCGCGACAGCGAGTTGTAACGGCTCGTGCGCGCGCAACGCGCCCTGCACGAGTTGCGTGAGCTCGCGATAGGCGCCGCTCAAGGCGGCGAGCAAGCCCGCGCGTGTCAGCTCGATCGTGTGAGTGCCGCTGCGCGCCTCAATACTGCATTCGACCGCTTCGCTGTCGTTCAGCTGCCGCAGCAAGCCCGGCAGGCGATCTGCGAGGTGCTGCTCGTGCTGAGCTTCGTACAGTGGATCGAAACGGGTCTTCCGCACGCACACATCGGCGATGTACTGCAGTGCCGCCTGCTGCAGCGATGACACGCCCACTCGCGGGTTGATGTCGTACTGCACGCGCCCGACGGAGCTGCGGCCGTCGTGCTCGAGGACACTGAGCACGCTGCGGTGGAGCTGCAGCTCGAGGTAGGCAGCGCGTCGTGCGACTTCGCCCTCCACCACGGCAGCCAGCGCACTGTCGATCAAGCCACTCACCGTAGTCCCGCATTCCGCGAGAATGCCGAGCAGCAAAGCCAGCTGTTCGCGCGAGTGCCCCGCTGGCACTGCGAGCAGCAACTCGGCGCCGCTCTGAAGATGCGGCTGCAACAGCGTACTCAAGTGAATGTACGCAAGATCCGCCGTTGTCTGCGCCTGCGGATCGGGGCGCGTGAGCGGCTGCGTGCTCAGTTCGACGAAATAACGGTTGTTGGCAAAGCGCGGCCGCATGCGAGCGCGTGCGTACGCCTGCTCGCCCGTGAGCACGCGATCGCGCTCGCTCAATGCGTAGCCAGGGCTCTCGGCGAGCACTTCGATCCGACCGTCGCCCAGCGCTCGCGCCAGCACGAGGCCGGCATCGTTCAATTCGAGCGCGTAGATCGTCATGACAGTTGTCCGTTAGCCGAGCGCTGATCGTCGATTCGAGGGTCGTGACAGGCCGCTCTCGCACGTCCTGTGCTCCGCGGCATTCGTGCGTCCTGCACAGCAGAGTCCTATCCCGAGTTTCATAACTAACGCACGACCATATGGCGTACGACGCGCTCATCGAGGTACTCCTCGATGTCGAGCACGAGGCGTTCCTGCCGCAACTGGATTTGATGCAGCAGGAACATCACGAGGATGCTCAACGACAGTGCGACGAGCGTGGCGTTGAACGATATGCCGAGTCCTGCGACCACGCCGGAGACATCACCTTCCACTGCGCGATGTGCCTGCTGCAGCGACTGCCCGATACCGCGCACCGTGCCAACGAACCCGATCGCGGGAATCGACCAGGCAACGAATCGCACCATGCCCAGCTCGGAATCGAGACGGTCGCTTTCCGTTTCGCATACGGCGCGTGCGGCGGTGGATACGTCCTGAATGTTACGAGTGGCCGCAAATCGCTGGAGCGCTGCCGTCAACGCACGCGGCAACAGCTGCCACCGTTGTTCGTTCGGCAACGCTTCGACCTGGCGCGCGTACTCGCGCGTGTCCTCGGGCAAGATCTTCATGCCCTCCGACAGCTGCAGCACATCCGTATCCAGCAGCCGGCGATTGCGGCGAAGGTGCACCGCCTTGCGGGCAATGATGGCGAAAGACCAGAACGCGAAGATCACACAGACCTCCGGTTCGAATTCGCTCACGATCACCCAGCCGGACAGCACCGGCACATACTGCGGGTCGGTTTGCATCCGGGCGATATCGGCCGCCCGGATCTCCTCCGCCCGCGGGCGAATCACAGTGGCATAGATAGCCTGAACGATGATGATGATGACGACGAGGGCGAAGACCTCGTACCAAAAATCCTGCGAACGTGCTTTGTTCATGATGGCTGTATCAGGCTTTCGTTAGATGTCCACGGGAAAGGACACGTCGAAATCGGATCGCACTTGCTCCGAGGGTATGAAGCGTTGCGGTGTGCCGCTCGTGTCCTTGGCCTTGGCCGGCTTGTTGGCCTCTGGCGTGGCGGCTTTCTCCTCGGCGTCCTTGGCCTTCGTCGCGTCCGCGGGCGGTTTCTCAGCTGGTTCTTCCTGCGCAGGCGCGGGTGTCGATGCCGCAGGGGCGGTGTCTTGCGCCGTTGCACTGGCAGCCAGCAAGCAGTACAGGATCCAGCAGAGTTGGCGCCTCATGACTTGTTCTCCTCGGCATAGCGCGCGACACGGAAACCGACGTCCGGACGGCCGCCTTCGCCGTAATCGCGCGAGGACAATCGCAAATCGGTCAGGCTCGATTTTCGCCAACTGGAGTCGCGAATCACATGCGACTTACCGGTAGCAGGGCCAATCGGATCGACGAGCGGCTGCGGAGCATCGACGCTGATTTCATAGTAGTCCTGCACCCATTCGGCAGCGTTGCCGCCCATATCGAAGAGGCCGAAGGAATTTGCCGTGAACTTGCCGACCGGCGCGCTCGCGGAATAGGGGTCTTCATACTCGGGCAGGTGATCTTGGACGAGCAGTCGCGCACTGATGTCCGCAAAGTTGCCCGCGTTCGCGGGAACGGGCAGCGCATTGCCCCACGGATAGCGCCGCAGCTGGCCCGAGGGCTCGCGGCGTGCGGCCCACTCCCACTCCGCTTCCGTCGGTAAACGATAGCCGGTGTTCACTGGGGTGACCGGCACGAGTGCACCGTTCTTCTCCACGTACGCAGCCGGCAAACCTTCCTGTTGCGAAAGCCAATTGCAGAACTCGGCTGCATCTCGCCACGTGATGTTCACCGCCGGCTGGCGGTCGAGATCGAGACTCTGCTGCCCGACGAAGCCCGCCTTGTGCGAGCTGCGGAATGCACGGAACTGCTGGTTCGTCACTTCGTGCACGCCGATGTAGAACGGCCGGCGCAATTCGACTTCGCGTTGCGCCTCATTTGCGCGACGGCCCGGCTCGCGACGCTGGCTGCCCATCGTGTAGCGCCCCACCGGCATCAGCTTCAATTCGACACCGATCTTCGTCTGGATCGTGCGCGGCAGTGTCGCGAGATGCGATTGCTCTTGAGTGACGAGCTTCGCTTCGATCACTTGCGGCAGGCCTTCGCGCGGTGTGACCGTCGCCTTGAATGGCGCGAACCCTGCTTTGCGCACTTCGATGGTGTGCGCGGCCGTGACGAGTTGCAGCTTCTGATTGGCTGTGCCGCGCGATTGGCCATTGACGAACAATTCTGCATCGGCAGGTTGCGCGCGCACGGTCACTTCACCGTAAATGCCCTGCAGCGGCACCGTGACGCTGCGTTGCTCACCGGGCTGCATCGCGACGTTCTGGGTGGCCGGTTGATGGCCGGCCAACGTGAGCGTCAACGAATGCGTCATCTCCGGTCGCAATGCGATCTGTAGCGGAGTCTTGCCGCGATACACGCCCGCAACGGACACGCTCGCACCCGCGGGTGAGGAACGAACATCGAGCTTGCCGTCAGGCAGCCCTAGGCGAATCGGACCCAATGTCAACGGCTCGTTCGCACGCACTTGCACGTCGCTCGTCCATGGCGTGAAGCCGGCGCGCTGCAGCTCCACTTTGTGATGACCCGCAGGCAGTTGCAGTTTGAGCGGCGTGGTGCCGAGCTGCTGATCCCCGATGCGCACGCTCGCGCCGCTCGGTTCGGATGCGATGCTCACCTCCGCCCAGTTTGGCACGAGCTGTGGCTGCACCGTTTGCTCGCGGCCTTCGCCCGCAACGTCGACCTCGAGCGTTGCCGGCAGGTAACGCTCGTTCACGAGCTCGAGCCGATGTTTACCGGCCGCGAGCTCGAAAGGTCCCGGCGATGTCCCGAGGGTTTTGCCATCGGCACGCACTTGCACGGGTTCGACCGTGGCGATCCGGACTTTCCCCGGTAGTTTCGGCAACGCGAATGCAACGTGTCGGCTCGCGCCACGTTCGACTCGCACCGAACGCTGCGCATCGCGATGTCCCGGCGCACTCGCGTGCACCTCATACTCGCCCGCACGCACGAGGTAGCGTGATCCCAAGCCCACGCGCGGCCATGGGCCCGTGACATCGACGCTGGCCGATGCGGGTTGCACGCTCACGACGAGCGAGTTCGCACTGAAGACGAACCAGATGATGCCGGCCAGCACCAAAGCGACGAGCCCCACGGCGAATCGGCCCAGATGACGTTGCCCGCGAGCTTCCGTCGCGGCGGCCTGTCGCGCCCGAAACTGAATCGCCGAGAGCGGCTCTTCCTCGGCTGCACTCGTTGCCGCAACGGTCGTCACCACGGGCGGCGCGGTCACGTTGGCCTGTGCCACGTCCGTCACTTCGAACGCCTGCACGCCTTCATGACGCGCAAGCCGCAGGCGCGCACCGGCAAGGTCGAGCACATCGCCCTCGCGCAGCCACGTCGATGCGTTGAGCGGCGTGCCGTTGAGCAAGACGATTGCAGGCGGTACGGCCTGAATGAAGAGTTGCTCGTCCTGAAGCGCGAGATAAGCCAGCACACCCGGTGCCGCGGCGGCGATGACGATCGCGCAGCCCGCACCGCCAATGCTGAGCGGGAACTCGCCGCGTTCGAAACGCCGTAGGCCCAGCGGATCGCGAACGTACAGTGCCGTCACACGCGGTCCTCGCAGCGAATGACGATGGGCGCGGGCGTCTCACCGGGCACGAGCGCAAACTCGCGCCGCACGTCGCGATAGCCTGGCCTGGTGCCGACGGCCACGTACTTGCCGGGCGCAAGCTCGACGCTGCGTTCCGTGAACGTGCCAAGCTCGCCAACGCGATAGATCGTTACGCGTGTTTCGTTATCGGATTGCAGCGAGACACGCACCGGCGTTTCCGCACGCTTGAGCCATGCTTCGACTTTATCGACCTGCGCACGCAGCACTGGGCCTTGTTGCTGCAAGCCGCGGGCGCGGTCGATCGACGCGCGTGCCGTCCGCCGCACGGCGGGTGCAAACAATCGCTCAGGCTGGGTCAGGTACAACTCGAACTCCTCATGCAAACGGGCACGCGGTTCGACGCGTGCAATGCTTTCCTTGACGGCCGCGACGTTGGCATCCAGCTGCGCTGCCCGTTTCAGCTCGGCGAGCGCCTCCACCCAGCGCTCACCAGCTTCGAGCTCGCTCGAGTGCTTCAATCGCGCCTCGATCTCGCGAGTGCGCTCCGACTGCTGCACGTCGTTCAACGCCTGCGTGATCTCCGGCGCCTGCGGCCGAATCTTTCGCGCTTCCTCGAAGGCGTCACGCGCTGCCGCGAACTGGCCTGCGTTCAGCTGCTGATAACCGCGCGCCATCGCCCGGCCGAAGGCATCGTTCGTCAGCTGCGACTCGATGCGCGAGATCGCCGCACTGGCCGCTTGCGTCTGCGGATCGAGCTGCAGCGCTTGACGATAAGTAGCCAGCGCCTGCGACCACTGCGATGACTGCTCCTGCGTCCGCGCGGTCGCGAGCAGCGCACGGACCTGATCCAACGATTGCGCGCGCTTCAGGCCCACCTTCGCGATCGGCTCGTTCGGACTCATCGCCAATGCGAGCTCGAACGCAGCTTTCGCCTTCGCACTGTCGCCCTCCTCGAGACCGGCCGCTCCTTCTTTCAGCTTGGCGGCTAGCACTGTGGGATAGTCGCGCTCGAGCTCGGCGATCGCCTTCCCAGCGGCATCGAAGTGCTCTTTGGCTTGCCCGTACTCACGAGCCGCCATGGACTCATCGCCAGATGCGAACGCCTGCTTCACGATGGCCGCTGCATCGGTGGCCCAGCGTTCGACCGCTTGCTCCTGCAGCTTGTTCCAACGATCCGCAAGCTCGCCGCGCAGCTCTTCCGCCGCTTGTTTCTGTACGGCCAGCTCCGCAAAGTTTTTCTCCGCTTCGGCTTTTGCGGCAGTCGCGGGTGCGGGCTGCGCCACAACCGTCGGGGTCTGTGCGCCATTACGCTCGTGAGCCCAACGCGGCAGCAGGACGAACACGCCCACCACCGCAGCACTGAGGATACCGAGCGCAACGAAGGCAGCAGGCCGTCGCCAGTTGCTGGTTCTGCGCGTCGCTGTCGCAGCCGTATCGCTGCGTCGCCACTGCGGACGCAGGGCTTCATCCGAAGGCGGCACGATCTGCGGCGCCGCGCCTGCTGCCGTTGCGGGGCGTTGCGCACTCCTGATTTCCGCCGCTGACGCTCGCAACGTGTCGATGATGCTCGAGAACACCGGCCGTTGCTCCGAGTCCTTCGCGAGGCATTGCAGCGCTAGTTCGATCAGCGGAAGCGGGGCGGGATAACGCGGCACCAACGCCGGCACGGGCTCGTGGATGACGCGCTCGGGTGTGGGTTGAGGATAGAACGGCGGGTAACCGCAGAGGAGCTCGTACAGCAACGCGCCGAAACCGTACACATCATCGGCAGGCTCAGGAGCTGCACCGCTCAACCGCTGCGGGCTCGTGTTGTAAGGAGAGCCGGCCAGCACGGCGAAGTCGCTCAAGAGCGCGCGATCATCGCTTGCGATGAGGACGTTCGTGGTCTTCAGGTCACCGTGGACAACGCCGCGGGTGTGTGCGTACTGCAGTGCCTCCGCAATGGCGATGAGGTGTGAGATGAACTCGGCCGCGGGCCGGCCGCGTTGCAGGCTGAAATCGCCATTCGCGGCGTATTCGCTGGCGATGTACGCGAGCTCGCCATCGCGAAACAGGCCCGTGGTCTTGAGGATGTGCGGATGATCGAGTGCGTGGACGCGCTCGCAACAAGCAGTGAACGCATGGAGCGCCTGTGGGTCTTGCGCGAACGCGGGCGCGATGATTTTTAATGCGGCATAGCCCTGACGCTCGCGATCTTGAGCGAGCCAGACCTCGCCGTGACCGCCTGCGCCCAATCGCCGGACCAGAGTGTACCTTGCAGACAGTGTCTGCCCGCTTTCGACCATGATGCGTGCATTAGCCTTAAGTGTCGTCAGTGTGACGAGGCGCCATTTGCACTGCTCGGCGCAGTGCCACTGGCGCTCGGCTGAGCCACCGACAGACCCGTTTCGTTCTCGTAGAGTTCCTTGAGGAGCTTGCGCCACTCGCGATACTGCTCTTCGGCCGTGCCCTTCAACTGCAGCGTGCGGCCATCGAGCTCGACCACCACCGGCTGAATTTCCGCCTGAAACGATTGACCCAACTGCTTCAGCGACTCGGAGTGCATCTTCACTTCAGCGCCCTTGTCGAAGCCGCTCTTCACTGCGTACACGCCGCCGATCACCGCCGCCGTCGAAGCCGCTTGGCCGACGTACGTATCGGAGTTGGTCCCGCCGATCAGACCGCCGACGATGGCTGCAGCGCCGAGCAGCTTGCGACTCAACGCCGAGCGCTTCGCGTCGTCTTCGGCTTCGATCTCATCGTAACTATAGCGGCGCCAGTTGTTGTAGGGCTCCGCCATGTTCTCGCCGAACACCGCATAGTGCTCGTTCACCGTGTCGAGCAGCGCGTAGTCGCGTTCGCGGATGCGATCCATACGCGTAAGTAGCGGATCGTTATCCGCCGGCAACCGAACGATGCGGTACTGCCCTTTCTTATCGTGCGTCAGGTAGTTCGTGAAGGCGTACGGTGCGAGATCGCTGGCAAAGCGCAGCTCGGAAACCTGCCGAACCGTTTCGACATCGGCCACCGGCAGCTGCCGACGTGCTTCGAGCATGTCGTTTGCGATGCGACTGTAGAGATTCTGGAACGGATCGCGGGCATCCATGGCGGACTTGCCGGCCTGGATTTCACGATAGGAGCGCGTATCCGCTTCCTGTTCGTAGACCTTGTTCAACCACGTGCGACCGGAGGCATCGGTCACCTTGATGTCGAGCTTCACGAACTTGCCGCTAGATTCGAGAATGCGGCCGTTCACACGCACGTCGAGCGCATCGGCGTCCGCCGGAATCACGCGCACCTGGCCCCACTGGCCCGTGCCTTCGAGCGTGTTGCGCAACTGCATGGGAATGTAACGCGCTTCGGCTCGTCGCACCTCGGGGAAGATGCGCTCCTTCTCCTGCGTCTTCTCGTCTTCAGGCACGTTCGGATCGAAGAGCCGCACGCCGACATCCAGCAGCTGCGTCTCGGGAATTTCCTCGGTCGCGCGAACGGCATTGATCCGCTCCTGCGGCCGAGTTTCATGGACCATGCAGGCGCCGGTAGAGAGCACCGCTGCGCTCACGAGCACCGCGCGAGACACCTGCAGCCATGCGCTGCGCTTAGAGGTTAGGAGTTTCATCGTCTTCGACCTTTTCATCTCAATACGCCTGGCGCAGCAATTCGGATCTCGCCGATGTATCTATCTTCGCGACTACTTCGCTCCTTTCTTGTAGTTGCGATATTCCTGCCACAGCTTCTCGCGCAGCTCCGGATCCGTTTCCTTCATCGCCGCTTCGCGCAGCTGACGGGCCACGATGTCGTCGTCGTTTCCATCCGGAATGTCCGCCGGCGGACTGCCGGGACCGCCGCCGCCGAGCGGACCGCCGCCGTAACCTCCGCCACCCTGCTGGCCGCCGCCCCTGCCACTGCCGGACTGACCCTGCCCGCTGCCTTGTTGCGTGCCATCGCCTTTGCCGCCGCTGCCGCCAGCACCCGACCCTTGCTTGTCGCCACCGCCGGAGCCGCCTGAACCGCTCGCACCGCTGCCCTGTTCACCGCCGGCACCTGCGGTGCCACCGGCGCCCTCGGTGCCACCAGCGCCAGCGCCGCCGGGCATCCCGGCCGCCGCCTCAGAGCCGGTACCACCGCCCGACCCGCCCGAGCCATCACGTGCACCGCGGGCTTGCGCGATCACACCCTGCTCGCGACGCAGCTCGGCATCGAACACGCCGAGGGAATGATCGAGCTCACGGTCGATCTGCGCGGTGCGCTCTTCCGCCGTCATCGGTCCCCCACCGGCGCCGCTGCCACCACTCGGTGTGCCACGCGCGCCAGCACCGCCCGAGCCAGATGCACCACCCGTGGAGCCAGCAGCTCCACCTGCAGAGCCGGCAGCGCCACCCATCGTCCCTGCAGCTCCGCCTGCCCCGCCGGCAGTACCACCCGTCGTTCCGGCAGCTCCACCTGCGGAGCCCGCTGCACCGCCCATCGTCCCTGCAGCTCCGCCTGCGGTGCCGGCAGTACCACCCATCGTTCCCGCAGCTCCACCTTCAGAGCTCGCCGCACCGCCCATCGTCCCTGCAGCTCCGCCTGCGGTGCCGCCTGCGCCACCCATCGTGCCCGCTGCGCCGCCGCTCGAACCCGGCGCGCCGCCACCTGCTTGTCCTTGCCCACCTGCACCGGCCGGTCCGCCAGCTGCACCGCCACCACTCGCGCCGCTACTGCCGGAGAAGATGCTCGGCTGTCCGCCGGCACCGCCGCTGCTGCCGGAACCGGATTGGCTCTGACTTTGCGCGCTGCTGTCGCTACCACCGGAAGCGCCACCCGCACCGCCGGAACTAGGGTTCGGAATACCAACGCCAGGTGAGCCCGAGCTAGTACCGGTGCCAGCACTACGGGAACCGCCAGCGGTACCGGAAGCCCCGCCGCTCGCGCCGGCAGCACCGCCACCCCGCGCTTCCGCGCCCGAGGAGCCGCCACTCTGCCCGCCTGCTTGGCCACCTCCACCGGCGCTGCCGCCACTCGAACTGCCGGGCAAGCCCGCGCTTGCGCGACCGGTCGTGGTTGCGCCTCCCGATTGGCCCGACTTCGATCCTGTGCTGGATGACTGTCCTCCACTCGAACCGCTCGGCATGCCGCTGCTGCCGCCGGAACGCGAACCGCTGGAGGGCGATCCCATGCCGCCCGAGTTGCCAGAGCCTTGAGAGCTGGAAGGGCTGCTGGCCCCGCCGGATGAACCCGATGAGCCTGAGCTGCCGCCGCTCGAAGAACTTGCACCGCCTGAGGAAGGCATGCCGCCCGAAGACGACGAGGAAGAGTCTTGCTTGCAACCGGCGATACCGAGTGCAAGCGACAAGGCCAGCGCCAAGTTGGGAGCCAGGCTGCGGCCCAGGCTACGGCGTATCGAGGCACGGATGATCATGATGTTCCTTCCGTCATTCGGAACTGCGGCACTTCGCCTTGCCGCAATGGCGCGCGGCGGCCGAGACGCGCGAGCGTGCGCGCCTATAAGTGAACTTCCGCTGACTGACGGTTGTTTCCTGCGCCGTCAATCGGCAGCCGCGACATCCTCGCCCGAGCCGACGAGGAAGCTCTTCAACTGATTCGCCATGCGATCACAAGCCGTTCGCTGCACGGGCGAAATGAGCGGAATCGGCGCAATCGCGCCGATCATTACGGACGTTCCTTTCACGTCGGTGCTCACGCTGCCCACGCTCGTGCCGTGGTTCAGATCCCAGATGGTGGCTTCGTAGTCCGAATGTTTTTCCCACCAGCCCAGGCCCAAGCAACCTGCGCCACCGGGACCGGCACCGCACGCGAGACTGCCGCCGCCATCGGTCTTCTTCGTGCCGCCATCAATCCAGACGATGTAGCGCACGCCCAGCGTATTGATGCGATCGCTCACGCCCGGTCGCTGCAGAAACGCAGCGAATG